>JAITMW010000078.1 GCA_031277155.1 Clostridiales bacterium
GCCTTTTGTGGGGGGGGTGGTTGTGGGGCGGGGGGCGGCATAGGAGCGACGGGCGCCATTACGCCGCCCCTCCGGGTTTCGGGCGGGGTTGCGGGCGGGGTTGCGGGGCCGCAGATATACTCGATGCACATCACTTCCAGGGCCAGGCGCGCCGATGGTGCGTGGCGCATATTTTTTGCCGCGTCGGAAAAGGCGGTTATCATACGTATTATGCCGTCATAGCCTTCCATATTTTGGGTTGTGGCTGCCACCAGGCGATTGCGCAAATGGGACAGCATTTCTTGGGCAAATTGGGCAAAATCGCGGCCTTTGGCGGACAGGTCTTCGATAATGGCCAGGCATTTTTCGGTTTGCTTGGCCGTCAGGGCCTCCATCATGTGCGCAAACACCGCGTCGTCAACAGAGCCTGTGATTTCCAGTGTGCGCTCCAGCGTAATCTCCTCGCCGAAATACAGCGAGGCGCATCTGTCCAATATGCTTAGGGCATCGCGCATAGAGCCGTCCGAAAGGCGCGCCACATAGGCCAGCGCCTCCGCCGTGACGGCAATGCCCTCTTCGGCCATATATCCCGCCAATGCCGTCTGCATATCCGCCGTGCCGATTCTGTGAAAATCAAAGCGCATCACGCGGGAATGTATGGTGGCGGGGATTTTTTGCGGGTCGGTTGTGGCCAATATGAAGATGATATGGGCGGGCGGCTCTTCCAGGGTTTTCAACAGGGCATTGAAAGCCCCGCCGGACAGCATGTGTACCTCGTCCACGATATAGACCCTATAGCGGCCCATGGCGGGATAGCGCACTTCCTCGCGCAGCTGGCGTATGCTGTCAACGCCGTTGTTTGAGGCGGCGTCAATTTCGATTACATCCATCGAGGCGCCCGAGGCAATGTCAACACAGCTGCGGCATGTCCCGCAAGCCTCGCCGCTTTGGGGATTTTCGCAATTTACGGCCCGGGCGAAAACCTTGGCGCAGGTGGTTTTGCCCGTGCCGCGCGTACCGCAGAAGAGATAGGCATGGGTGACGCGGTTGTGAATTATTTGATTGACAAGCGTTTTCTTGATATGCTCTTGCCCCACAATGCCGGCGAAGGACGTGGGCCGCAGCTTGCGGTATAAGGCTGTATAAATATGTCAAAACCCCTTTCTTTAAACAATTGCAAGGCGCTTTTTGGCAATGATGCCCAAAAGCACCGTCAGGGCGGCAATGGCCAGATATAGCGCAAACTGGCCTTCGCCCAAGTTTTCTATCAGCAGACCCAGCACAAGCTGCCCCACGGGGGCGGAAAGATTGGCTATCGAGATAAAGATGGCCACGGCCTTGCCCACCAGATGGGGCGGCACATTGGTCTGGGCATATGTCATTACGGCTATGTCGATGAGGGTGAAAATAAACAAAATAAGCATAAAGCTGAGGACAAATATCGAAAGGGGCAGAGCGGCGGCGGTTGTGGGCAGCAGGGTAGAGACGGCTATGGGCGCGGATGCGATGCCGATGGCCATTATGAAATAGTGCAGGCGGTTGATTTTTAAATAATTCTTCAGGCGGCCCGCAACCAGGCTGCCCATCAGCACTGCCGCGCCTATGGATGCGTTGGCCAGGCCCATAATTTGCTCGCTCATGCCAAAGCCAATCCTTATGGTGTAGGGGAAAGCAACGGACAGCATGGCCTGGAAGAAAAACACCAATACGGTGAAAATCAGGGACAGCTTAAAAAGCAGGGGGTTTTCTTTGGTGATATGTATAAAGCCCTCTTTCAAGTCGGCGGCGATAACACGGATTATGCCTCCCTTCATCTCTTTTGGGGCATATGGGATTTTGATAAAGATGTTGATGACGGCGGAAAAGAAAAAGATGACGACGCACAGGCCCACCAGATTTTCCACGCCAATTGCGCCGAACAAAACCCCCGCCATCATGGGCGCGGCCAGGATGGATATGGACCTGATGCCCTTGATGATGCCGTTGGCCTTTACCAATTCGTCTTTCTCCACCAGGACGGGCAGGCAGGCCGTCACCGTGGGGTGATATGCAGCAGAAACAAGGGTGAGAAGGGTTATTGTGGCGCCAAGCAGGACAACGGACTGGCTGCCGCCAAAAAGCAGGGCGGCCAAAATGCCCACAAACAGCGTGTTTGCGCCGTCGCTGATTACGAGCAAAACCTTTTTGGAAAATCTGTCGGCGATGGCGCCGCCAATGGGGGTGAAAAACACCATGGGCAGGAAGGAGACGGCCACAATTGTGGCAAAAATCTCGGCAGAGCCTGTTAAATCCAACACATGCAGGGATATGGCAAAGCGCAGCAGCGCGGCGCCGATGAGGCTGATGCCTTGGCTGATGACAAGGAGAATGAAGCTGATTTTGTTTTGGGACATTGCAAAACCCCCGCGATTGTAGTTGAATTAATGTGGATTTTTTGGTATACTGTATAGTATATCATAATTCCGGGGAAATGGGCAAATGTTTGAAAAAATCATGAAAAGGCTGAATTTAAAATCGTCAAAGGTCGCAAAATTGCTGTTTTTTGGCGCCATCGGCGTCGCCGCCCTGTTTGCTGTGCTGTATATAAATGAGATGAGAAGCACGCCCACATTGCTGATTGAGGCTGAATTAACAGGCGCCCAAGCGGAGACGCGGGGATATGCCGCAGAGGGCGGCCAGGTGTATATTGCGGCGCCCCGGGCCATCATGATATATATCAGCGGAGAGGTGTATAGCCCCGGTGTTTTTGGATTTTATGAAGGCGCGCGCATTGCCGACGCCGTAGAGGCGGCGGGCGGCATGACGCAATATGCCGACCCAAATGCCATAAATATGTCGGCCAGAATTGTTGACGAGCAGCATATTGTGGTGTTTAGCCTGGCGGACAATATGCCGCCATCGCCCCAGGCATCAGGCGGCGCGGGCATTGGCGCCGACGGCCTTGTGAATATAAACACGGCGACAAGCGAGCAATTGCAGACATTAAGCGGCATCGGCCCCGTCACGGCGGGCAATATCATCAGCCACAGAGAAGCCCGGGGCGGCTTTGGGGCCATTGAGGAAATTATGAATGTCAGCGGCATTGGTGAGGTGACATTTGGAAATATAAGGGATAGGATAACGGTGGAATAACCACCCCGGCGCTTCGCGCCACCCCTCCACGGAGGGGAATTTGAGTAAAGGGGCTTATAATATGGCGAACAGAATTTTAATTGTTGACGACGAAAAAAACATCATCAAGGGCATAAAATTCAGCCTGGAGCAAGACGGCATAGATGTGTCCGTGGCCCATGACGGCGAGGAAGCCTTGGCGGCGGCCAAAGGCGGCGATTTTGACCTTATCGTGCTGGATGTGATGCTGCCGAAGCTGGACGGGCTGGAAGTTTGCCAAAGCATAAGGGAATTTTCTGACACGCCCATCATAATGCTGACGGCCAAAAGCGAGGACATGGACAAAATTATGGGGCTGGAATATGGCGCGGACGACTATCTGACAAAACCCTTCAATATCTTGGAGCTTAAAGCCCGCATAAGGGCCATTTTGCGCAGAAGCGGCAAGGGGGCTGGCAAGGGACAGGCGGAAAAGGGCGCGCATATTGTGCGCGGGCTGGAAATTGAGGTGGATTCGCGCCGCGTAAATATTTCCGGCTGAGAGGTCAATCTTACGGCCAAGGAATTTGACCTGCTGGAGCTTTTGATGGAGAATGCCGAAAGGGTATATACCCGTGAGGAGTTGCTTAACACCGTCTGGGGATATGATTATCCCGGCGATGTGCGCACTGTGGACGTGCATGTGCGCCGCCTGCGGGAAAAAATTGAGGACGCGCCAAGCGACCCAAAGTATATTCATACAAAATGGGGCGTTGGGTATTATTTTAAGTAAAGGATTGCTATGACATTGGACAGACTAAACGTAAGAAAGGCTTTGCGGCTGTCGGCCAGATTTGGCAGGATTGGCCGCGGGCTGCTGCTTGGCTTGCGCACCCTTCGCTGGAAGCTCTTTTTGTCGTATCTTTTGGTCAGCATAATCCCGATGTTTGTGCTGTGGGGCAACACCGTAAATATTGTGGAAAGCCACCATATAGAGCAACGGGCGCTGGAAATGCGCTTTGTATCCAACCAAATGGCGACATTTACGGCCAATGACGATTATATAAATGAAATTGCCGTCCGCGGCGCCAGAAACCATCATATAGACAGCGCGGCCCAAAGCCACAGCGCGCGCATACTTGTGGTGGACGCCATGGCCATGGTGCTTTTTGATTCATTTGAGATGTTATATCAAGGCAACACCCTTGCCGGCGCCGGCGTGCTGCAAGCCTTGGGCGGCGTGCAGCACAGCGCAATGCCCGACAGCCGCACCATAACAGAAATTGCGCCCATTTTTGACGAGGAAAACGCCGTTGTCGGCGCCGTTATTGTAACACACAGCATCACGGATTTGGACATCGTACTTGACAGTATAAACGAGCTGACACTGGGCTTCATCCTTTTGATGGCCTTAATTGTGGCCATTGCCGTTATGCTTATTGCCCAATGGCTTATACGGCCCATGCGGCATATTTTGTCCGCCACGCAAAAAATCTCCGAAGGGCAGCTGGAAGAGAGGATAAGCCTGAAAAGCAGGGACGAATTCAGCGATTTGGGGCTGGCCATAAACGACATGACGGACAAATTGGCCAAAGTGGAGACGGCACGTCAAGAATTTGTGTCCAATGTGTCTCACGAGCTTAAAACGCCCCTAAGCTCTATCAAGGTGCTGTCAGAATCCCTTGTGCATCAGGAAAATGTGGATGGCGCGGTGTATAAAGAATTTTTGATTGACATAAATTCGGAAGTAGACAGGATGACAAATATTGTAAATGAATTACTGACGCTGGTGCGCCTGGATGAAACAGAATTGCCCCTTAATATCAGCCATTTTGATTTTAACAAGATGCTTGAGGGCGTTATAAAGCGTCTTAGACCCCTGGCGGGGCAAAGAGGGGTCTCGTTGGAATTTACGGAACACAGACAAATACACATCGAAGCCGACGAGATGAAAATTGGCCTGGCCATTTCAAACCTTGTGGAAAACGCCATAAAATATAACAATCCGGGCGGGCATGTAAAAATTTTGCTGGACGCGGACAACAAAAACGCTTTTGTCACTGTTGCCGACAACGGCGTGGGCATCAGTGAAGAAAATCAGGCCAATGTGTTTGCGCGCTTTTTCCGCGCGGACAAGGGGCGCGGCAGGGAAACAGGCATGGGGGGCACGGGCCTTGGTTTGGCCATAACCCACAAGACCATTTTGCTGCACAAGGGAAGCATTAAGGTGGCAAGCAAAGAAGAAGAAGGAAGCACCTTTACAGTAAGGATTCCGCTGCATCATAGGGCATAAGAGCATAAGACGTAGGAGGCGGGAAAAATGTCAAAAAAATCCAAAAAATTGAAAAGCAACAAAAAGCGCATAAGGCGCAGGCATATTTTAAGCATAGCGGCCCTGGTTTTGCTTATGTCCATGGGCATTGTGGCCCTTTTGGCCCTGGGGCAGGCCACGCTGGACGCGCCAACCCAGCTTCAGGCTCAAACAATCCCTGTCAATTTCTATTTTCGCGATGAAGACGGCCATTGGGGCAGCGAGCTTAGAGAAATTGAAGTGGACGACGACGACGCCATCATCAGAGCTGTTTTGGTGGGCCTTTTGGAAGGGCCGCGAACGGCGGGGTTTTTGCCCAGCATCCCCGAGGGCGTATATATCCAAGGGGCAAGACTGAGAACCGCGGTGGACAACACTTTGCGCATTACATTTTCACCGTCATTTAATTATATCGACCCCATCGAGATTATCGACGCCAGAAGCTCTTTGGTATATACCATGACAGAGCTGGATTTTGTCAACCAGCTGGAATTTTTCGTAGGCGAATATCCCATGCTGGACGGCGACGGCGAGGAATTTGGCTTTCGCAGCCGTGAAAACACCGCGCTGGAAGATGCCATAGCCTCTGTGGACATACACACGGCAACGGTGGTGCTGTATTTTGCAGACGAGCAAATGCTGGCCCTTGTGCCGGAAGAAAGAACCATCACCATAAATCCCCTGGAAGACATCGCCCGATTTATTTTGGACGCGCTGCTGGAAGGGCCGCAAACCCCCGGGCTTTATGCCGCCATCCCGGAAGGGACCACATATAATATGGTGGAGCGCACAGTGGACACCATTTTCGTGGGCTTCACCCAGGATTTTTATGACAGCCTTTCGGCGGGCGGCTCTTTGCTTGAGGAAATGATGGTCTTTTCGCTGGTCAACACCCTGACAGAACAGCCCGACATCCGCCGCGTGCAGATTTTCATTGACGAAGCGCCCATCCAGCCCGATGAATACGGCAATTTGCATATCGACCTAAGCCGGCCCATTGACAGGGACGAAAGCCTGATTCAGAGCAACGAATAATCACACACAAAGGAGATATCTATGGCGCGGCCAATGGTGGGGCTTGCCGCCTTTTATATTGGCGGCATAATTTTTGGGCGGTATTTCGGCGCGGGCGGGCATTTGCTTGTGTTTGGCCTTATCGCCGCCGCCATGGCAATAATTTACTTTTTTGTATACAAACGCAAAATCGCCCTGATATTTCCTGTTTTTGCCGTCATTGGGGCGATTTTTATTGCGAGCGTCATGACCCCCGGTGATGATGTGCTGGAAGAGGTGGCCGCGCGCCATGGTTTTGTGCGCATAGAGGGCACTGTGGAAGATGTTTCACAGACCCGCACAGGGCGCCAGCGCGTCAGCGTCCGCGCCATCGCCTTTCGCATCGGCCCCTATGAAGACGTGCATCACGCAAACCCCGGCATCTTGGCATATCTGCCCGAGGGGCGGCATGTGGCCCTGGGCCAGCGGGTTTTGGTGTCGGGATATCTTTTGCCCTTGGACGGCGCGCGCAATCCCGGCGGCTTCAACGAATTTCAATTTCTGCGCAGCCGCGGCATTGAATATAAAATCTTCGCAGAGACCGTGTCGGCCTATGAAATCATCCTTACACCCACAATGCACATCCGCAATTTCGGCGTGCGCCTGTCCCATGTGTTTGACGAGACCCTGCCGCCCCGGGCGGCGGGCATCATGAAGGCCATGATTGTGGGCGACAGGACCAGCCTGGACAACGAAGTGCGCGAGATGTACCGCTCTGTGGGCATGTTCCATATTTTGGTTGTTTCGGGGCTGCATGTGAGTATATTGGCCATCGCCATTGAAAAATCTTTGAAG
>JAITMW010000034.1 GCA_031277155.1 Clostridiales bacterium
TCAAGGGCCTGCACCACAGCCGCAAAATCTCTCGTGTACGCCGATTCCAAATATTTCTTCGCAGTTTTTTCCATAAATAATCACCATTTTTATCTTATCTAATGCAAAGACGATTGTCAAGGGCAAAAAAATATGATATACTTGATTCACAAACTTTTTGGAGGTTGTGCCATCATGCGCATCGGCATGGGCTATGACGCCCACAAACTGACCCCCGGCCGCAAGCTGATACTGGGCGGCGTGGAAATCCCCCACCATCCGGGCCTTGAGGGCCATTCCGACGCCGACGTGGCCGCCCACGCCATCATCGACGCCCTGTTGGGCGCCGCCGGCCTGGGCGACATTGGCCGCATTTTCCCCGACACCGACGATGCCTATCGTGACATATCATCCCTTGCGCTGCTGCGCCAAACCGCCGATAAACTGGCCGATTCGGGATATCGCATAATCAACATAGATTCCGTCATTGTGGCCCAAAGCCCCAAGTTGGCGCCATTTATCCCGCAAATGGAAAAAAATGTCGCAGCCATCCTGGACATCGACCCCTCCCGCGTCAACATCAAGGCCACAACCGAGGAAAACATGGGCTTTACAGGCGCGGGCCAAGGCATGGCCGCCCACGCGGTCTGTCTGATAAAAAAGGACGTGATTTTTTGAAGCTGCACAACACCCTTACAAACCGAAAAGAGGATTTTGCCCCCGTCAAGCCCGGCCGCGCGGGCATCTACATCTGCGGCCCCACGGTCTATAACCTCATACACATAGGCAACGCCCGCCCATATGTGGTTTTTGACGTGCTGCGCCGCTATTTGGAGCATATTGGCTATACAGTAAATTATATCCAAAACTTTACGGATATTGACGATAGAATCATCGCCAAGGCAAAGGACGAAGGCACCGATTTTCTTGATGTGGCGGACAAATATATCGCCGAATTTTTCACCGACATTGACGGCCTAAATATAAAGCGCGCCGCCCATTATCCCCGCGTCACCGGGGAAATCCCCGATATCATCGCCCTTGTGCAGCTTCTTGTCGCAAAGGGTTTTGCCTACGAAGTGGGCGGCACCGTATACTTCAGCGCGCCCAAGGCCGATAATTACGGCAAACTCTCCAAAAAGAATATCCAAGACCTTGCGGCCGGCGCCCGTGTGGAAATCAACACCGATAAGCGCCATCCCTCCGACTTTGTCCTATGGAAGGCCGCAAAACCCGGGGAGCCAAGCTGGCCAAGCCCCTGGGGCGGCGGCCGCCCCGGCTGGCATATAGAATGTTCTGTGATGGCGCGAAAATATATCGGCCAAACCATCGACATCCACGCCGGCGGCCAGGACCTTATCTTTCCGCACCACGAAAACGAAATCGCCCAATCCGAGGCCGAAATGCCCGGCCCTTTTGTCAATTATTGGCTGCACAACGGCATGATACTTTCAAACAACCAAAAAATGGCAAAATCCGATGGCAATTTTTTTTTGGTAAGGGACGCGGCGCAAAAATTTTCATACAATGTCCTGCGATTTTACCTGCTTTCGGCTCATTATCGTATGCCGCTTAATTTCAGCGAAGAATTGATTCAGGCCGCCGCAAACGGGCTGGAGCGCATACGAAATTGCAGGCGCAATTTGCTTGAAGCGCAGCAAAAGGCGATTTCCGGCGATTTTACAATGCCGGACGACATAGGCAACCTCCGCAAAGCCTTTGAAGCCGCCCTGGCGGACGATTTAAACACCGCCAACGCCATCACCGCCCTTTTCGAGCTGGTAAAATTCGCCAACACCCATATTTCCACCCACAAGGCCATTTTACAGGCAATTTTGGACGAAATGGACTTTATGTGCGGACTGCTGGGCATCACCTTGGAAGTAAATGACAATTCCGGCGCAAACACCGCCGAAATCGAGGCCCTAATTTCCAAGCGCAACGCCGCCAAGGCCGCAAAAGACTGGGCCGCCGCCGACAGCATCCGGGATAAGCTGGCCGAAATGGGCATAGTAATCAAAGACACCCGGGAAGGGACAAAGTGGCATTATGCTTGAGATTGACAAGTTCACCGCCGCCGCCCATGAATATTCTCCCTTAAATCTGGCCTATGTGGGCGATGCCATATTTTCCCTGCTGGTGCGCACCCGCCTGGTAACACAGGCCAACCGCCCCGCCCACGCCCTAAACAAGATGGCCAATGCCAGGGTGAAGGCCGCCGCCCAATCCGCAAATTATTATAAAATCCAGAGGCATCTCACCGAGGAAGAACTGGCCATCCTAAAGCGCGGCCGCAACGCCAATCCCGCCCAAAAGGCCAAAAACGCCACCGTGCAGGACTATCGCAACGCCACGGGGCTGGAGGCCCTCTTTGGCTATTTATACCTGTCAGGCCAAAACACACGAATTCTGGAACTATTTGACATATGCTGGAGTGATGCTGATGAAGAAAAACTTTAAGGAACAAAAAGCTCCTAGGGATGAAAACGCTTCGCCGTTGATACTTTTGGGGCGCAATGCCGTCATGGAGGCCATCGACGCCGACAGGGACATCCACCGCCTTTTCGTGAAGAAAGGCGAAATCGAAGGCTCTTTGAAGGTTATCGTGGCAAAGGCCAAGGAAAAAGGCATTGTCACCAGCTTTGTGCCCAAGGAAAAGCTGGACGAACTGTCAGAAAATGGCAAGCATCAGGGCGTCATCGCCACCTGCCCCGCCTTTGATTACGCGAATTTAAACGACATCCTGCTTTCTCTGGCCAAATCGGGACGGCAGCCCTTCCTCGTCATTCTGGATAAAATTTACGACCCTCACAACTTCGGCGCCATCATCCGCACCGCCCTGGCCTGCGGTGTATCAGCCGTCATCATACCAAAGCGGCGCAGCGTGGGCATTACCGCCGCCGTGGTCACGGCCTCCGCCGGGGCCATAGAGCATATGCCCGTCTGCCGTGTTTCCAATATTTCCCAAGTTGTCGACAATCTCAAAAAGATGGGCATTTGGGTGGCAGGGGCGGACGTGTCCGGCCAAAGCCTCTACACCGCGCCGCTTACAGGCCCCATCGCGCTGGTTATCGGCAGCGAAGGTGAAGGCATCTCCCGCCTCGTCAAAGAAAAATGCGATTTTCTCGTCAGCATCCCCATGGCTGACGCAATGTCCTCCCTCAACGCCTCCGTGGCCGCCGCCGTGTGCATGTATGAAATCGTCCGACGCAAGCATTAGAAACTTTGACTTCCTTCTGGTGGATGGCTATAACATCATCCACGATTGGGAGCTTTTGTCGACGCTTGCCGACATTTCCTTGGAATTTGCCCGCGACGCGCTGATAAATATGCTGGCAAACTATCAGGGCTTTAAGGACATCGGCATCATCATCGTCTTTGATGCCCACAAAATCCGCCACGGCCACGAAAAGGTGCTGCATCACGGCAATGTGGCCATTGTCTACACCCAAGAATTCGAGACCGCCGATGCCTACATAGAGCGTACCGTCCAAAATTTGACAGACAAGGCCAAGCCCTATCGCATTGCCGTGGCCACCTCCGACAGCCTGGAGCAAGTGGTTGTCATGGCCAAAGGCGCCATACGCCTGTCCGCCGCCGACTTTCTAGCAGAAATTGAGACCACCGAAGCCGAAATACGCCGCAAAATCGCCGCCGCACGCCCCGTGAAAAACAACCAGCTGCTGGACAACCTGGACCCCGCCATGGCCCGTTGGCTGGAAGCCGCACGATTAAAAAAAGAGCTGTAGGGAGGGATTTTTTGAACCACGAAAAACACGAAAGGCACGAAAAAATCTTGTATAAAGATGAATCCTATCAAGTCCAGGGGGCCATCTTTGATGTTTACAAGGAGATGGGCAGCGGCTTTCTTGCGGCGGTCTATCATGAATGTATGGAAAGGGAACTGTCGCTGCGCCAGATTCCCTTTGAGTCCCGAAAAAAATTAGAATTGCTGTACAAGGGAAAGCCGCTGGCATCGCGTTATGTGCCTGACCTAATCTGCTATGGCAAAATAATTGTTGAAATTAAGGCTGTTAAAGACATTGGTCCGGAACACAAGGCGCAATTGCTGAACTATTTAAAGGCTACCGGCATGAAGCTGGGTTTGATTGCGAATTTTGGAACATATCCGAAAGCTCAAATACTAAGAATGGCAAATGCATGATTTTAAGAGCTTAAACCACGAAAAACACAAAAAAACACGAAAAGTACGTGCATCCCCTTTCGTGATTTTCGTGTCTTTCGTGGTAGCAAAAAGGAAAGGGGCGTCATATGAATCCTTATCAGTCTCTCCCCGACGAAACCCTAACCACCTTGGCCGAAAGCGACCCCGCCGCCGCTGAGGCTCTTTTGCTGCGCTATAAAAATTTCGTCAAAAAGATTGTCCGGCCATATTTTATCATGGGTGCCGACCGCGAGGACATCATCCAAGAGGGCATGATTGGTCTGCACAAGGCCATGCGCGAATATCGCCCGGACCAGGCCGCCACATTTGCCTCTTTCGCCGCCATCTGCATCAAAAGCCAGGTGATGACGGCAATAAAAAACGCCTCTCGCAAGAAGCACGGCCCCCTAAACACATATATTTCCATTGACAGCAGCGAAGATGTCCCCCATATCACCGATAACAGCCACAATCCTGAAAAAGTCATAATTTCCCGCGAAGACAAATCCACCCTAGAAAATATTGTAAACACATCCCTAAGCAATCTGGAATCCGCCATCCTAACCCATTTCCTCACGGGCCTGTCCTATACCGAAATAGCCGCAAAGCTGGGCACCACGTCAAAATCCGTGGACAACGCCCTTTTTCGCATACGCCGCAAGGTCATCAAGCAATACAGCTAATTCGCATCCTCAATCATCAAATGCAAATTATCCGAATGCACCAAATTCACAATTTCCCCATTGTCAAGCATCCGCAATGTGGGCCTTAGCGCGTTGACATTATCCACCACCATGCCAATGCGCCCATTGGAAATAGACAACACCGCACCTATGGGATAAAATTCCACCGATTTGGCAAAAGCCTTGACGACATTATATTCAAACGCCCGGTCAGCATTGCTCATCAACAGCTCAAAAGCCACGGATGGGCTCATAGGCCCTCGATACGGCCGATAACTGGTCACGGCGTCATAAACATCCGCAACCGTAATAATCCGCGCGAAAAATGGTATCTCCCCGCCTTTCAGCCCGCTTGGATACCCCGTCCCATCCATCTTCTCGTGATGCGCGTATATGGCGTCCCACATGGCGCTGTTGCCGATGCCTTCTTTTTTCAGATATGCAGCACCCTTGGCAGAATGTTCTTTGATAATTTCAAATTCCGTGTCCGTCAGCTTCCCCGGCTTGTTTAATATATCAGTCGGCACCAAAATTTTGCCAATGTCATGCATAATGGCCGCGCGCCCCAATTCGCGAAGCTCACACTTTTTAAGCCTCATCGTGCGCCCAATGGCAATGGAAAGCACCGCCACAGAAAGCGAATGATGATAAGTATAGTCGTCATGGCTTTTTAAATGCGAAATGTGTACCAGCCCGCCTGCCTCGTGCGAAACCGTCTCCACCAGCTGGTCCACAACATCATCCAGCTGCCTCACCGCCCTGTGTGCCGTCGTAACCTTGCTGCCCGCCGCCACAGAAAACAAATCCTGCAGGCCGCCAAGGGCTTCTGTCGCCAAATTCTCGCTGATAATAGGCTTAATCTTGGACAGCGGCAGCGCCGCAGCAGGCTCGTCCGAAAAAACAGCCACAAGTGTAACATGATAACGATATAAACGGCCAATAATCAAATCAGTCAGGGCCGTCCCCTGTTTAACCAGCATAAGATGCCGGCCCTCCTCATTGCGCACGTAAACAGGGGCGGCCGTCACCATGCCCGCCTTGATATTTTCCATCGAAATATACTTTGTATGCTTCATGTGCTTCCCTCGCAATCCTTTTCGATTTTAGCATAACCCGCCCCTTTTGACAATATTAAAATATTTCCCACTTCCCATGCCGACATTTTTCTGCTATAATAATTAGAAGTATCAAAATTATGGCTTGGGAGGAATTTACATATGGGTCTTATAAGAGCAGCAGGCGGCGCTATTGGCGGCACATTGGCCGACCAATGGATTGACTTTTTTTACGCGGAAGCCATGCCAAACAATGTCCTTGTCACACGGGGCCAGCGGCAACGCACAGGCCGCGGCGCCAACACAAGGGGCAACGAAAACATCATCTCTAACGGCAGCGGCATTGCCGTGGCCGACGGCCAATGCATGATTATTGTAGAGCAGGGCCGCATTATGGACTTTTGCGCCGAACCCGGCGAATATACCTGGAACCAATCTTCAGAGCCCAGCCTCTTCACAGGCGATTTGGGCCAAAATATCACCAATACTTTCAAGGTCATGTACGACCGCTTCACCCGCGGCGGCGACACGGGCAAAGACCAGCGCGTATATTATTTCAATATCCGGGAGCTTACAGGCAACAAATTCGGCACAGCCACGCCCATCCCCTTTCGCGTGGTGGATGCCAACATCGGCCTGGACATCGACATAACCCTGCGTGCCAACGGCGTCTACAGCCTTAAAATCTCCGACCCCTTGCTGTTTTACGCCAATGTCTCCGGCAATGTAGAGCATCAATTTACAACAGAGCAAATTGACGCCCAATTAAAAAGCGAATTCCTAAGCGCGCTAAAGCCCGCCTTCGGCAGGCTTTCCGCCATGGGTATGCGCTACAGCGCAATCCCCGGCCACACAACAGAGCTTTGCCAGGCCCTAAACGAGGCCCTTTCAGAAAAATGGGGCAATCTGCGAGGTATGCATGTCATTTCCGTTGCCATAAATTCCCTGTCCGCTCCCAAAGAGGACGAAGATATGATAAAACAGCTGCAGCGCAAGGCCGTAATGCGAGACCCGGGCATGGCCGGCGCCGCAATAGTCTCCGCCCAGGCAGAAGCCATGAAAGGTGCCGCCGCAAACCCGGGCGGCGCGATGATGGGCTTTATGGGCCTAAACATGGCCCAGCAAGCCGGCGGCATGAACGCCCAAGATTTGTTAATGGCCGGGCAGCAGCAACGGGAATCCGTAGCACAGCAGCAACCCGCGGCACCCGCCCCGGCGCCCGGCAGCTGGAGCTGCACATGCGGCGCAACAAGCACCGGACGCTTTTGTCAAGAATGCGGCACACCAAAACCGGAGCCCGCCCCGGGCTGGACATGCGCCTGCGGCACCCCAAACACAGGACGCTTTTGTCAAGACTGCGGCACGCCGCGCCCCGAAAACAGTGGGTGGACCTGCAACTGCGGCGCCCAAAACACGGGCCGCTTCTGTCAGGAATGTGGCACACCAAACAAGTAATGTAGAAATCTATATTTTGAACAAAGGAGCGTAATAACATGAATTACGAGAAAAAATATGGCGCGCCGTTTCCTGTTATTGAAATATCCCTTAATCAAAATGAAGCGATTTGCATAGAGCCGGGCACCATGGTCTATTCAGACCCATCTTTGGCATTACAAATTATGACCAATGCAGAAAGGCAAAAAAGAACCGGCGGAAAAAGAGTCGGAATGTTTAGCAGAGCAAACAAGCTATTAACTATTGTTCATGGAACCCAACCGGCAAGGATTGCTGTTGCGCCGTGCGTTCCCGGGGATATAATCGAATTATCCTGTGACGACAGCCTGGGACAGCAATGGAAAATGATAGCCGGAGCATTCCTTGCCTGTGATATGGCAATTAGCTTCGAGGTTATACAAAGCGGCTGGGCCGGGGCGTTTTCCGGGGGAATACCCATTTGTATCCTGCAAACCTCCGGGACAGGCTCATGTATTGTGGATTCTTGCGGCAATCTGCAAAAAATTAACCTAAACGGACAAAGGGCCATAAATGTTGATGTCAATCATTTGGTTGCCTGGTCTGCCGGCTTACACTATCAGACTTTTCAACAAAGAGGAGCCCTCTGGACAGAATTTACAGCTCAATTTGCAGGCCATGGTTCAATTATTGTGCAGTCAAATTGCCGGACCGTACCTGCGGCAAAATAAGGAG
>JAITMW010000045.1 GCA_031277155.1 Clostridiales bacterium
GCGTCAACAAAATTGTGTGTGCCAAAGCCTACGGGACGGCCAAAGCCCGCTACGGAAGCGCCGCCGATGTTTTGCGGATTAATTTGCACAGTAACACACCCCCTTTGTTTGTCCTGTTGGTGTAATTATAACACATAACGAAAAAAAAGTAAATGAAATTTTTGTGAACAAAACAACTTGCAAACTCGTTCATTTTAGGATATAATGAGGAAATATTGTTTTACTTGGTCTATGTGCATAATTTTTGAAGAAGGAGGATGGCGACATGTATAAAACTAACCCCGCATTATTGGACAGCTCTGCAACATTGGTGCCCACAAAAACAGTCGACAAGGAAAATGACGCTGACGAAGCCGGGCCAAAGCCTTTGGCCGAAGCTGCAACAAAGCTCCAATTTGACGACCCGGACCAGCTTTTTGCCGCCCTTCTTTTCAAAATGAAGGAATATCATCCGGCATCGGATTTCAGCCTTGTCGAAGATGCGTACAGGCTGGCAAAAGATGCCCACAAAGGGCAAAAGCGTAAAAGCGGCGAGCCTTATATAGTCCATCCCGTTGCGGTGGCCACCATTTTGGCAGACCTGGAAATGGACCGGGAGACCATCGCCGCCGGCATTTTGCACGACATCCTGGAAGACACGGACTATACCTACAACGACTTGGTCGAGATGTTTTCCGAAGAGGTTGCAAAGCTGGTGGACGGCGTAACAAAGCTGAAAATGTACGCCGCCCAAAGACGCGACGAAAATAACCGCGAAGAAGAGCAAGCGGAAAATTTCCGCAAGATGTTTTTGGCCATGGCCAATGACATACGCGTCATCATCATCAAGATTGCGGACAGATTGCACAATTTGCGCACATTGTCCCATATGCCGCCCCATAAGCAGCAGCGCATCGCCCAAGAATCCCTGGACATTTACGCGCCGCTGGCGGGCAGGCTGGGTATTGCCACATTGCGGCGCGATATGGAAGACCTTTCCTTTCGTTTTTCCAACAACGAGGCATATAACGAGCTTAAAGACAAGATAAGTATGAAGCGCAGCGAGCGCATGAAATTCGTGGAAGATATTGTGGGCAATATCAAGAGGGCGCTGGCGGAGCATGGCCTTAACGCCAGGGTCGAGGGCCGCCCAAAGCACTTTTTCTCCGTATACAAAAAAATGAAGCAGCAGCGCAAAGACATTGACCAAATTTATGACCTTTTTGCCGTGCGCATAATTTTAAACACGGACGACAAAAACCAATGCTATACGGCAATGGGCGCCGTACATTCTGTTTTCACGCCCATCCCCGACCGCTTTAAAGACTATGTGGCCATGCCCAAAGGCAATGGATATCAATCCCTGCACAACACGCTGGTTGGCCCCGGCGGCGAATTCTTCGAGGTGCAGATACGCACCGCCGAAATGCACCGCGTGGCGGAATATGGCATTGCAGCCCACTGGAAATACAAGGAAAAAGTCGAGGGCAAAGACGGCAGCGAAGTAAAGCTGGCCTGGCTGCGCGAAATTTTAGAATTGCATACGGACAATCCCGACAACCAGGAATTTTTGGAGGCCCTAAAGGGCGATTTGGACGTGTATACAGAATATGTGCATTGCTTTACGCCCAATGGCGAGGTTAAAATCCTCGTAAAAGGCTCAACCTGCATAGATTTTGCGTATGCCATCCACTCTGCCGTGGGCAACCGCATGGTTGGCGCGAGGGTAAACCATAAAATCGAAACCAAGGAATATGTCATCAGCAATGGCGACCAAATTGAGATTATCACGAGAAAAGACGCCAAGGGCCCTACGCCCGATTGGCTAAAGATTGTAAAAACCAGCCAGGCCAAAAACAAAATAAGGCAATGGCTGAAAAAGGGTGACAAGGAAGAAAATGCCGTAAAAGGCAAAAATATGCTGGAGGCCGCCGCAAAGAAAAAGGGTATCACCCTGACAAAGCTGCTGACGCCCGACGCGGAAAAGATGATTTTAAACCGCCACAGCTTCCGCGATATAGATACGCTTTTTGCCTCTGTCGGCCGTGGCTCCATCAGCGAAAACACAATTATCAACCGTCTTTGCGCCGAATATCTCATTAAAAATCCTCTGGAACAGCCCGATGCGCAAGCCATCATAGACGATATAAACAAAGCCGCCGCCCGCAAGGAAAAGGTGCATGTGGGCGATGTCATTCTGCGGGGCGAAAGCGACCTTGACGTGCGATTTTCCAAATGCTGCGGCCCCGTGCCCGGCGATGACATCATAGGCTTTGTCACCCGCACGCGGGGCGCCACCATCCACCGGAGAGACTGCATAAATATCATCAATCTGCCCCCGGCCGAGGCCGAACGCCTGGTGGAGGCGCAGTGGAATGTGGACAAAGAGACCAAAAACAACTTCCAGGTTGACCTTAATATCGTCTGCGACAACATGGGCCTTGTCTCTAAAGTAACCGAGGTGCTGGGCAAAATGAGCGTAGACATCAAGGGCCTGTCCTGTCGCCCCGTTGGCGACGACGCCGTCTTTACCGCCGCCATAATTGTGAAAAACCGTGACGAGCTTGAGCATGTGGCCAACAAGCTGTCCTCTTTGCGCGGCGTGCATGAGGTCAACAGGATTACAACATCTTGAAATATTAAAGGAGGTGCAAACGATGGAAATAAGTGATTTCTTATCAATTTTCGCCATAGCGCTTTCAGTGTTTTCTATTTTCTGGAGTACAAGGTCAAAGCGCTATGAATTAGATTCTGTATATAGAAAAGAAATGATTTCGTGGTATAGCGATGTAACAGAATTGCTCAATGCGCTGCGGGATGATATCGGCCACGGCGCCGTCCCGGAATCAAAAGCGAAATTGGCAAAATTATCGGCATTCATAGACCAAGGCAGGTTTTACTTCCCAAATATCATCAAAGATGAAAATCACGGAAAAGAAAAACCCACCGCCTTTCGTGGACATCGGGATATTACGCTTGATTTGTTAGTGGCATATTATGACATAGCGCGAAGACAAGATGCGGACGCGCATGGAGAGCATCTGATTGACCTGCAAAGATTTTTCACGTCCAGGGTATTTGACCGTTTGCAGCCCCGTGACTTTATCAGGCGCGCCGGAAAGTTTACATCAATCAGAACCGATGAAGAATACAGCTTAGAGGCTTTTTTGATTTCAAATTCTAAGGAAGAGCTTCTCAGGCTGTATAGAGAGGGGAAAACGGGTTGACGCAAGGCAAAGGAGCATTAATATGCAAATAGAAGTCTATGAGGGGCACTTCGATATCGAAAGGAGCCACATATGAATCCTGTAATTCGGGGGGAGCAATGAAAAAAATTGTTTCGGTTAAGGGTGTTTTCATTTTTATTGTATCAGGCACATTAATATTGCTGATGCTGGCGGCTTGCGGCGACAACATACCATACGATTACAACAATTCTTCATCAATAATTAATGATGTGGCGCAGCCGGATACAGATATTGACATAGCGATACCAACGCCGGAGCATGTGCCGCAAACACCCGAAAATTCACATACTTCTTTAACCGTAGAAGCCGCCGCTTATTTGTTTGGAAGGCTTCAAGATATGTGGGATGCGGATGGCGGCGAAATGTGGGGTGTGCCGCTTCATGTGCCTGTCATATTTGTTTGTGGTGATACGCATATTGCTATGGCAAATCGTCCTGATTCTCAAGGTGAGTTTATTCGGCAATATGCTGATGATATAGCAGTTTATATTGGCACCAGAAGACCAATAGAGTACTTTATTTACCTAACCTGGGATGGTCAGAGAGGAGTAATGTGGTCGTGGGATTTTATGCATGACATTGACCCAGGACTGAAAAGCATAGTTCACACGGGATTTCACACATTACAGCGAAGTTTATTTGGATTTTACGGCGCTACGGGTTTTGGGTCGGGTGCCGCCGAGAGCTGGGCCAGCATTTTATTAGAGCTAAACGCACTTGTATATGCCCTCAATAACACCGGCGACATAAGACTGGAAGCTGTTGAACACGCATTATCCATTCGTTATTCCCGCAGACAAAACTTTCGGGATTATGCTCATTTGGAAAATGAAATACAACTTTCCGAGGGCACGGCACATTATACAGAGATGCACATAGTCTTTAGCAGATATGAAATTGATGAATTAATACAATATTGGCCAGGGATGTTTATGGAAATCGACTCCGGCTCAGATGTAGCAATATTTTTTGGGTATTACTCCGGTACGCTGTACGGAACACTTTTGGACGATTTTGGTGTGAGCTGGCGACCATATATCGACCGGCATACAGACTTAGGATTGATTTTAGCAGATGCTCTGGGAATAACAACATTTATGCCGCTGTATGAAATCGACTTGGAAAAATATGGTTATAATGAGATTACGAAACGGGTACACCCGCATGATTAGGGTGTGTAGGCATACAGGAGGAGATTGTCATGAAAATCCACGTAAACACAATACCTGTAGGCTTTGCGCAGACCAACGCCTATTTATGCTATGACAGCGAGGCCAAAAGAGGCATTATCATTGACCCCGGCAGCAATGCCGACAAGATTTTGGCGCAAATTTCGGCCCGGGGCGTCACCGTCACCGCCATTTTGCTGACCCACGGCCATCTTGACCATATTGGCGCCGCGGACAAGCTGCGAAACGCCTTGGGCGTTGCCGTATATGCCTCTGAAAAAGAGGCCGCGCTGGCTAATGACCAAAACCTCAACGGTGCCGCGCTGTTTGGCATGCCGCCAATTACGGCCACTGTGGACCATTTTCTGGAGCATGACCGGGAAATTGACCACGGCACCGGTAAAATCCGCGTAATATCCACGCCGGGCCACACCCACGGCCATCTTAGCTTCCACCTGCCCGATGCCGACATTCTTTTTAGCGGCGACTGCCTGTTTTTTGAATCATACGGCCGTTATGACCTGCCGACAGGGGATTTTGCCACGCTGAAGCAATCCCTGGCGGCACTTTTCACCCTGCCGCCAAAGACCGTTGTATACCCCGGCCATGGTCCGTCAACCACAATAGCCCATGAGAAAGTCAATAACCTAATTCATAGAGAGAGGTAATAATCCATGCTGGGAATTAACCTGCTGTTCGCCGGATTTGCGCTGACATTAAACGGCGTAAGCTATCTCACAAAGGTTGACGATAGGGCAAGGGGCGCGGCCAATGCCCTCGTTGGCCTGATAATCGCCATCAACGCCATCTTTCAAACATCAGCCGCCACAGACCATATCACCCACGGCTTTGCCGCCGCCATGTGGCTTTTCGCCCTGAATTATTTCATCATAGCCGCCCACATCTTCTTTAAGGCCGACAATTGGAAGGTCTTTGGCCTGTATGGCCTGTTTGCAGCCGCTGTGTCCTTTGTCTTTGCGGGCGACACCCTTGCAAGCAACGGCCCCGCGGAAATGATATATATGTGGGGCATGTGGGGCATCCTTTGGAGCCAGGGCTTTTTGGCCATCCTATGCGGTATTAAAGCCGTGGACAAGCTAACACCCCATGTCTTAATCATAAACGGCATCGCCAGCACCTTTGTGCCGGGCTTCTTGATTCTTTTGGGCATAATTCTGTAATGTCGGAGGGACGCATATGAAAATCCTAATTGTCGTGGACATGCAAAAGGACTTTATTGACGGCGCGCTGGGCACCCCGGAAGCCGCCGCCATCACCGGGGCCGTTGCCGCGCGCATAGCCGAAGGCCGGGGGGAGCTTGTGCTTTTCACCCAGGACACCCATGATGAGGACTATTTAAACACGCCCGAGGGCAAAAAGCTGCCTGTGCCCCATTGCATTAAAGGCACAGCCGGCTGGGAAATTGACCCCGCCGTCAAGGCCGCGTGGCAAAATCACAAGGACACCATAATTGTGCCGCATCTTAACGAAAACACTTTTACAAAACCTGTATTTGGCTCTTATGACCTTGTGGAATTCCTGAAATCAAAGCAATCCGAAATTGACACCATTGAAATTTTGGGCATTTGCACCGACATCTGCGTAATTTCTAATGCTGTAATGATTAAAAATGCCCTGCCGCATATTGAAATCAGCGTAAACGCCGCCTGCTGCGCGGGTGTGACGCCGAAAAGCCATCAAGAGGCCCTGAATGTAATGCAAATGTGCCATATATCCGTAATTTAATGAAAATTATTCAAGGTGATGTCAATGAAAAAAGAAATTTATCTGGCCGGCGGCTGTTTTTGGGGCGTGGAAAAATATCTGGCCCTGCTTGAGGGCGTGGCCTCCACGGAAGTGGGCTATGCCAACGGCCACGCCGAAAATCCAACATATGAGGATGTTTGCACAGGCGTCACGGGCTTTGCGGAAGCCGTGCGCGTGGCTTATGATGCCGAAATTATCAGCTTGGACTTTTTGCTTGAGCAATTCTATGAAATAATTGACCCCACGGTGAAAAACCGCCAGGGGGGCGACATTGGCAGCCAATATCGCACAGGTGTGTATCATACAGATGCCGCCGACGGGGCCATTGTCGCAAAATCTCTGGACAATTTGCAAAAGGCATACAAAGCGCCCATTGTAACGGAAAATCTGCCCCTGAAAAATTATTACAAGGCCGAGGAATATCACCAGAAATATCTGGATAAAAACCCGGGGGGCTATTGCCACATCCCGGAGCATAAATATGAAGAGGCGAAAAGTGCAGCCATGTCATAATGGCTGCTTTTTTGTGACGCCGCCCCCAATGTAGGGGCGAGGTTTTCTCGCCCCGGGGCGGCATGACGCCGCCCCTACGGGAACAACCGCAAAATAAGGTCCAGCGCGAAATTTCTTTCATTAAGCGGCCCGGCGATGACAGATGCCTCCAGCATTTGGGCCACATCCACGGCTGAATTTGCACTTAGGTAGACAACGACGACACCCAGCACCAGCCATGTGAGCAATATGCCCCAAGCCGCGCCGATTGCGCCGCCCAAAACCTTGTTGAGGGTGTTTAGCACGGGCAGCTTTGTCAGGATGTTAAGCACGCGCGTAAGCAGCATCAGGCCAAAAAAGACGAGGACAAAGACGAGGACCATGGAGATGATATTGATGACAATGCCGGCCAAAAACCCCGCCACATAGTCCGCAAAATCAAAGGCGCCGATGGCCGCGCGGATGATGGCATTGTTGTTTTCAATCAGGGCATCGCGGAAAAAGGCGGGAAGCGGCAAATTTTGCAAAAATTCCGCCTCGGCCACGCGGCCGCCCGCATCCACCGCCGCATCATAGATGGCGGCATCCAACCCCATGCTGTCGCGTATGGCCGCAGACAGCGCGTCAAAAAAGCCGTCAATGCCGCGCAAAAACCGCCCCATATGCGGATAAAGCAGATTTGTCAAAAAAATCGCAATCAAAAAATTCGCAAATCCCAAGACGGTGCGCACAAAGCCGCGCCACGCGCCAATGGTGATGCATAGGGTCATGATGCCTATTACAAGAATGTCTAATGTGTTCACTTCTGTCACTCCTAATTATTCCTCACCCGCCGCAAAACGCTGGTTTGCCCGGGCGAAAGGGCGGCCAGGCTGTTTGAATCGCCCAACATACCCACATCCCGCACATTGCCCGCAAGCCGTTTCTCCCACAGCACCTGCCCATTGTTTGACAGCGCCGTCAAATGGCCCTGATTGCAGCCCACAACAAGGTTGCCGCCCTGGGCCTGAAGATTCCGCACGGCGCCGCCGGCCGTAGTATGGGCAAAAAGCTCTATTCCAAAGGAATTGCGGGCTATAACAGTTCCGGATGGGTGGCCGGGCCGATTTAACATGGCGTCTCCATAGGCCACCGCAAACCAATTGTCCGCAAATTCCACATGTGTTACGCGATTGCCCAGCGGGGTTTCCCAAATGGTCTCCGCCACAGAATTAAGTACAAAGATGCGCGTATCAGACAGCGCCACCAGGCTGCCATTGGCCAAAAAGCGCATAGAGCCAATGATTTGCCCGGGATTGTGCCTGTTTTCCGCAAAGATGCCGTCTGCCCCCGCATGATTGCCATAAATTGACACAAGGCTAATGAAGCTGTTCATCTGCGCGTCGTTGATATCCAGATATGATATGGCCATAACGCGCCCGTCATGGGAAATGTCCATTAAAAGGGGCACAATATTTTCGTCCGCATGGCCGCCGTAATAGAACATTGTGCCAAAATTGTTGTAAACCGCAATATCCAATATGCCCCTGCCGCCGTCAGTCATAATGGCCGCAAAGCCCTGCATACCCAGCGCAAAGCGCACAATGGGCGCGTCTGTCGGTATGGAATACAACAGCCCCTGCGCGTTGTACACATGAAAAAGCCTTCCGCCCTGCTCTAAAATGGCGGCATAGCTGCCGCGCCCAAACAAAACGGGATTTGCCATAGCATGGGAATGTCGAAAAACTTCCGCGCCGTCGGCATTATGAAAGCGCATGGCATCCCGCGTTGCCAAGAAAAATCCGCCATCTGTCGCAAAAATCTGCGCGCCGGCCCCGGCCTCATGCGTTATATATGCGGCCTCCACAAAGTGCATGGGGGGATTTAGAAAATCCGCCAGCGCCTGGGTATTGCCTGTGGCTTCGCTGATAATCAACCCTGCTGCGGCCATAACAAGCAAAATGACGCACAGCCTTTTAAATGAAAATCGTCTTTTCGCCGTAGTTTTTCTTGAAATCTCTTTTGATGTTGCATCCATGCAATCACCCTCCTAAAAATCACCGCTAGCAGTGATAATTTTGGGACAGGTCTAAGAACCTGCGGTCAATAAGCTGCTACCCGCCTTTGCGGCTGATTTTCCGCCACCCTTCGTCGGGCGCTCCTAGCAGATTAACTCTGTATATGCGTCGTCGCGCCCTCCTTGATTGGCTAAAAATCAGCTTCGCAAATTCGGGCAGCCCATTATTGACCGCAGGTTCTCATTATAACAAAAATTAAACCCAAATTCAACC
>JAITMW010000079.1 GCA_031277155.1 Clostridiales bacterium
GATACAATTGAGCTTGTACTTAACGATGGGTCTATACAGGTATTTACCTTTGAAAGCACCCAAAACACCCTCACACTCTATGGTACCGGGCCTTTGGGCAGCCTCGGCGTCACACTCCACCGCAGATAACCCACATGCCCTGCAAACCGCCAGCCTGCCTTGCTTTCCACGACAAACAAAACAACGCACAGCCCAAAACCCATAACCACGAAAAGCACGAAAAAACACGAAAATCATGCCTCGTAGGGGCCTTTTCGTGAATTTTCGTGCTTTTCGTGGTTTATAAATGTTCTCCTTATGCGGCGCTTCACGCAAAAAACATCATGACAGAGCCCAAAACAAAAGTCAACGTCAGCAAAACCGCCACGGTTATGGCAATAATCCTATTGCGCTTCTGCTTCCGCGACATGCCCGAAAAATTCCCTTTCTTCATTTGCACACACTCCTTCCGCAATTTTCAATTTCGCCTTCTCTCGCCCACGCGCCTTTCCTCTCCCGGCGCCCTGCCTTGCTTCCTCGCCTCGATATTCCTTAAAATATCATCAATTACATTGCGCGCCACCGTGGCAATGGGTATGGCCATAATCATCCCCAAAATGCCATAATACGCGCCGCCCACGGTAATGCCGATTATAACCAGCAACGGCGGTATCTTCATTTGGCCGCCAAGCAGCCTCGGGAAAATAAAGTTGGCGTCAAACTGCTGTATTATAAGCATCACAACCGCGGCAATCAGCCCCAATTGCGGCCCGTCCGTAATCATTATAACCACAATGGCCGCAATTGTTCCCACAATGGACCCAAAATATGGTATTAGATTCGCAAATCCAAGCATCGGCCCCAAGGCAAAGGCGTAATTAACTCCCAGTACAGACAGGGCAAAGGTCATGATGGTGCCCAAAATCATGGCGTCCAGCACCTGGCAAAAGATATATCGTTTAAAATATGTGTTGATGTCGCGGCTGTACTTCATAAATACCGTATAGAATTTTTGCGACATAATAGCCCGGAAAATCCGCGCCGCAAAGCCCTTTATTCTTTCGGTTTCCAGCAAAAAATACACAGAGCTGATAAGGGCAATGGCCGCCCTAAACACAGAGCCCACAAAGGACATCAATGTGTTAAACGCCGCCGTCATATTGTCCACATTGAAAATACTTAAAATCTCCTCGTCATTAAAGCCCTCCACAACGGCCGATAATTCAAAGAAAGGGATGCCTTCGTCCAATTCAATTAAAAGTTCCCCCACAATGTCAATAAGCTCCGGCAAAAACCTGCCAAAGGACACTATGCTTTCGTAAATCTGCGGAAAAACCAGCACAGACAGCATGGAAACAACCACGATAAAGGCAATATATGTCAAAAGCACGGAAAAACCCCGCACCCGCCGCCTCACAAAGGGATGGTTCAGCCGCAAAAGCAGCTTTTCCAGCCCCTCGCGCGGAATGTTAAGGGCATAGGCAATCATAAAGCCCCAGACAAAAGGCGCCACGGTGAAAAACAAAAAGCCCAGCCACTCGAAAAATGTCGCCGCCTCCGCCACGGCGTGAAAAATCACAATAACTACCACAGCCAGCAGCAAAAAGGACAGCCATGTCTTAAATTGGTACGAATCCATAATTTTTTTCATAGCACAACACACTCATCTCTATCAAAAAAATATATGACCCTCTGTGCCACCTTCGTCCCAAAAATTCGCTCCACCGCATATTGATACAGCTCCATCTGCGGCAAATACGCCCGCGCCGCCGCCTCAATGCCGCCGCGAACCCGCTGGGTCTTGTAATCCACAATAACCATCCGCCCCTCCTCCTCAAAAACGCAGTCAATCACGCCATGCAGCAGCATTTCCTCGGTCTCCTCGCCTTCAAAGGCCATGTTCACCATGCCCGGCGCAATTGCCGTGGCAAAGGGCATCTCCCGACGCAAAACATCCGCCGCCCTCATGCGCGCCGCAATGTCAGATTGCAAAAACCGCACAATGCTGTCCACAGGCACAATGCGCGCCTCTTCTTGCGTCAGAATCTTTTTTTCCACCAGCGCGCGCACAATGGCCAAAACATCCTGCGCGCCATGCTTCGCCATGTCAATATGCTCTAAAACTGTGTGTATAATAATTCCGCGCCCCGCAGAATCAATCTTGTCCTCATCCGCCAAAAAAACAGGCTTGGCAAATTCCCTTACAACCTCCTTCCCAAATTCTTCCGAATCCGCCAAAAATTCCCGATAATACAGCCGCTTCACCTCGCTGACTGACATCTTGGCAGGCGCATAAATCGCCGCCTGATGGGGATATTCATACGAAAGCCGCCGAAAAACCTCATCCCGCCTGCCCTCGGGCCCATCCCCCATATGGTCGGCCCGGGCAAAAGCCTGCGCCAGCGCCTTTTGGGGGTCTTCTTGCTGATTCCGAAATTCATTTGCATCAGAATATCTAATATCCCAAACGCTCTCGTCCATCTCCGGAAGCACCATCAAAATCCAATCCAAAAAGTTTCTGCAACGCATCACGTCATATGGCCGCAAAGGGCCGCTTTCTCGGCCTTTCTCCCATTTTTTTGTTGTCCCCACAAGATACAGCTTCTCCTTGGCCCGGGTTAATGCTACATACAGTATCCTCATTTCCTCCGAAATCTGTGCCGCGGCCTTCCTCTTGCCAATCACATAGCGCGCAAATGTGCTGCTGGACACGCGTTGCTGCAAATCCACCGCGGAAAAACCCACCCCCAAATCAAAATCCATTACAAAATCCCTTCGCGCATCCTGCATGTTAAATGCCTTGCCCAGGCCGCATACAAACACCACGGGATATTCCAGCCCCTTACTTTTGTGGATGGACATAATGCGCACCAAATCCTCATTTTCATTGCTTACTGCGGCCATTTTAAACCCATAGTTGTTTTTTTGCAGCCTCTCGATATATCGCACAAAGTTAAACAGCCCACGATAGCTGGTTTGCTCATATTTCGCGGCCCTTTCGTGCAAGACCGTCAAATTAGCCCGCCTAATCTTGCCCCCCGGCAAAATTCCGACAAAATTGTAAAAATCTGTCTGCTCGTACAAATAAAATATCAGCTCGCTCACAGTCATCCGCGCCGCCGCATCCCGCCAAATATCCAGCTTTGTCAGGAATTCAGCGGCCTTCCCGCGCAACGCCGTATCAGCGCCCTCATCGCAATATACGCGCAAAGCCCCGTAAAAGTCTGCATTTGCGGCCCCTCGAATTTGCACCAGCTCGTCCGGGCTAAAGCGAAATATCGCGGAATACAGCACGGCCGTCAAAGGTATGTCCTGCCGCGGATTGTCAATAATTGACAACAGCGCCAACATCACCATCACCTCTTGCGCCAGAAAAAAATCCTCATCGCCGCCCGTAAACGCCGGAACATCAGCGTTTTTCAGCTCCTGCGCAAAAGCCTGGGCAGCCGCGTTGCTGCGCAGCAAAATCACAATATCACGATATCTAATATCCCGCTGACCATCGCCATCCTTCACCTGAAATTTGCCGTCAACCAGCCCCCGAATATGCCGCGCCACAGCCTTCGCCTCAATCTGGGCCGCGGACAGCTCCTCCAAATCCTCATCTTCCGCGGTTTCCCGGGCTTCATCGCCCCCTTCAATTATATGCAAAACCGTGCGAAAATCCTGCTCCAATTCTTCGCTAAAGTTTGCCGCATACAACAATTCAGCTTTGCGGTCATAATTCACGCCGCCAACATCAGCAGACATAAGCCTGGAAAACAAGCAGTTCACAGAATCAAGCACGCCGCGCCTGCTCCTAAAATTCTTCGCTAAATATATCAGCCGCCCAAGGCCCGCATCTTTCATGAAGCCCTCATATTTCTCCACGAAAATATCCGGCCGCGCCATGCGAAACTGATATATGCATTGCTTAACATCCCCCACCATAAAGCGGTTTCGTCTGCCGCCGGACACCGCCGACAGCACAATCTCCTGTATAATGCTCAAGTCCTGATACTCATCAATAAAAATTTCGTCAAATTCGGCTGAAAGCTCCCTTGCCTCCGCCGTTTCGCGCAAATCCTCATCCACCAAAATCCTCAGGCAAAAATGTTCAAAATCGGCAAAATCTGCCATATTCTTTTCCCTTTTCGCTTCGGAAAATCTATTCGCAAAATCTAAAGCAAGCTGCGACAGGGCGCGCACATTGTCATAATTGTCCCTTATATCCTTCTCCATCAAGGCCGGGTCCTTGGCGCAGCAGCTCCTTAAATCCTCAACCGCCTTCTTGGCTTCACCCCGTATTTTCGCTATTTTCTCCCTCGCCTCTTCGCTTCCATCCTTGTTTTTCACTCCCGAGAGGCTGCCAAAAGAAAACTCCAACACTTCGCAAAACGTCTCAAAACTATCATTCAGGGCCTCGGTCAATCTTTTCACATCTTCCATGTCCCTTGCCAAGACTTCCTGATACTTTGCGTGCAAATTTGGATTTTTCGCCAATTCCAACCCATGGGCCAAATTCTCCGAAACACTTCCCAGCACCCGCGCGGCATACTCTCTAAACGCGCCATACCAATAGCTTTCCTCAATGCCGTCCTCCAGCCTGTATGCCCCGGCCACATCCGACAGCCAGCCCTTAGGATTCGCGCACGCCCGCGTAAATTCATAAACATCCAGTATCAATTTCCGAAAATTATCGTCCCTCACATTCCCCCGGTCAAAAATCTGCGCAAGCCGCACAAATTCAGGATTTTCGCCCCGCTCATAATAGGCCCGATACCTCTCCTCAAATGTTGCCTCCAAAATCTCGGCCTTCATCAATTCAATTTCCGCTCCATCAGCCACGCGAAACCCCGGGTCCATGTCAATCTTGTGGAAAAACCGTCGCGCCACGCCCAAGCAAAATGAATGTATCGTCGTAATATGAGATTTGCTCATTAAGGCCAGCTGCTTCCTCAAGTTCGCATCACTAGGATTAGCCTTAATGCGCTTGTTCAACTGGGCCGCAACCCTTTGCCGCATCTGGGTTGCCGCCGCATCCGTAAATGTCACCACCAACAACCTGTCTATATTTACAGGATTACTATCCGTAATTATTCGCAAAATACGCTCCACAAGCACAGCCGTCTTGCCGCTGCCCGCCCCCGCAGAGACCAAAACATCACATCCGCGTGCCTCAATAGCGCTAATTTGCTCATCGGTGAATTTCATCCCCTAAAAACTCCTCAATTGCTGATAATTCAGCAGTTACAGCTCCCTGCGCCGCCAAATTATTGACACCGCCCTTGCCGCCCAACTCTTCGTTAAATTTGCGAACAAAATCTCGCAGCTCATTCGCGTCCCGCCCACAAATAAAATACCGCCGGCCGGACAAAATCACCGCCAGCCGCGCCCGCTGCGCCACCGCTTCAGCAAACCGCCGCATATCGTCCATGTCCAGTCCATCCTCACAAAACCACGCCAACCCGCTATTTTCAGGCACTTGCGCCGCCTTCAGCTTGAAAATGCGGCTCTTTGCCAGGCCCAAATCCTTCTTCAAGCCCGCATTAACTGTCAGTAGCTTTTCCACAGCCGCCGCACACATCAGTATCTCCGATGATGTAAGCCGCGAAATCTCTTTTAAAATCAAATCCTTCCGCTTATAGTCCAACAGCGCATCATTCCCACAGCAAACATTCAGGCGCACACCGCCCTTATATTTTTGCGCCCCCAAAATCCTCACAAGCCGCACCTCATGCGTGTTTCGCACATGCATCCCCGCACAGGCGCACAGGTCATAACCAGCAATATCAACCAGCCGCACGGCGTCTTTGGCGCTAAAATCCCTCTTGCTGCGCGCATCCATATCCGCCAGCTCGTACCCCGCAACATCCAAAATCCCAACATCCACGGCCTCCAGCACCGCCTTGTTGGCAAGCATCTCCAAAGTTTCCACCTGCATCCAATCCGGCTGTATGTCCAAATCCATCGTAAAGCCGTGCTGGCTCATATGAAAGCCCCTGTTTGTCGCGCCCCAAAGCCTTTTCGCCAACCCCGAAAGCACATGCTCGCCAGTATGATTCTGCATAAACGCAAAGCGCCGCGCAAAATCAATTTGGCCAATAATCCCGTCGCCAACCCCAAATTGGGGCCTCTCGCCTTCCACAATATGCCAAATATAGCCGCCCGCGTCAAAGCACTCCACAACCACCATGCCGCCCAAAAGCCCGATATCACAGGGCTGTCCGCCGCCGCCGGGGTAAAAGCACGTCCCGTCCAGCAAAATGCGCCATCTGGTGTCCGTTCTGTCAAGATCGGACGAGCGTCGTGTAGGGAAA
>JAITMW010000083.1 GCA_031277155.1 Clostridiales bacterium
ACATCGCCATTTTCGGCTGAAATAACGCCGCACTATATGAGGCATACATATGCCACTGACCTATATGCCGCCGGCGTGGACGAAAAAGCACAAAAGGTCTTTTTAGGACATGCCAGCAGTGATGTCACAGATATTTACAGAAAGATGAACGAAGCAGCATTTTTAAGAGCCTTGCAGCAATTAAATGATTACTATAATACGCTTGACTTCGTGCTTGAAAATTATCTTTGAAAATAAATGTGCCAAAAATGTGCCGCCAGAATTTGCGGACAGTCAACAAGCGCGATAAAATCGCAGCTTAGCTACTTCAAACAATCGCCTTGCCAAGGCGAGGGTCGCGGGTTCAAATCCCGTTTCGTGCTTGAATATAAAAACCCCTCGGATGAGGGGTTTTTTCGTTGCGACGTCTCCGCCCCCATCTTCTCTCATATCTATGTCAATCCTCGCTGTCATTCCAATTCGCAAGCCCTAAAAAACAGCTGTTTTTTTGTTGGATTCGTGATATAATATGATTGGGATACTTTATGTTGTATGCAAGAAGTGGTAATTTAATGGCTATATCGCACAGGACTGCAATTTTAAGGGAGGTACATATGAAGCAATTATATCCAAAGCCGATTTTCCTGCTTTTGCTGCTGACGCTTTCGCTTTTTGCGCCTTTGATAATGCGCGGCGACGCGTCGGCTTTGGATACGAATGTCATCAAAAGTGCCGCAGAACCTTCCGCACAGCCTTTTTTAAAGCCTTTTCATATCCCTCACAACATAATTGCAACAGCCAGGGCCATGCCAGTTGAAACCCGGCTTCAAGCCGAACCGGTTCACTTGGAACGCACAACCAATTTGCCCGCCCAGCCCACACTTCCTATGGACCGCATGATTGTGGTGCAGCCCATGAACAATCGCAGCGTAACCGACGCCGTCGGCTGGAATTTCTTTGGCTCGGGCGTTGCGGGGGTGCCCATGCATGTAAATGGTCGGCTTATCACAAACCGCACCGCCGAGGGCTTTTTCTCGATATTCATGCCTCTTGAGAGGGGGCAGAACCACTTTACATTTACCCAAGAGGGCCAGGAGCCCATCACAAGAATAATCACCAACAACGCCCCCGCCACCCCTGCGCCAACTCCAACCATAGGTGCAAGGCATATGCGCGACCCATTTCCCCGGAGCGACGAATGGGTGCAAAGCGGCGAGGCCCTTGCTTTGCGGGTCATTGCCCCGGCGGGGGCTGTGGTTTATGCGCAGATTGGGGGCGTCACAGTCCCCATGGCTCAAACAAATCCGGATTTGATAAACACAGAGACCGCCATTTTTTCGGCGGAGTTTACCGGAACCCACACGCTGCCTAATACCGCGCCCAATGACGTCACGGATATTGGCCGCCCGATATACACCATGACTTTTCGCGATTATACCACAAGCATCACAGCGGCGGGGCATATTCACCAAATAGGCACCCATGCCCCCTTTTCCGCCCGCATTACAGCCCCCGCGGTCTGGGCTTACCCCGGCCCCACCGCGATTGGCGGCACCCATTGGAAGCTGTTGGAGGGCCAGCGCGACCGAATATCCGCCATCACAGGGGATTGGGTGAGGTTGGCAAGCGGCCAGTATGTCAGCCTTGATGATGTTGAAATTTATATGGACGATGCCTTCAAAGATGGCGAAGCCCTGTCCCAAGGGCGCTATATCCAAGGCGAGCGCGAGGATGTAATCCTCTGGGACGCCCCGATTTTCCCGGCAATGTGGGCCGAATTTGACGGAAGCAGGCTTATCATCGGGGTTGGTATGCAAAGCCATGCACCTGCGATAACATATCATCCCGATTATTCCATATTTCAAAGCATATCCACCGGCACACACAACCATGCCCCGGCATATTTTATGACCCTGAAAGAAGATGCGCGGCTGGATGGCTTTTACTTCGAGCATGAAGACAATCAATTGCGCCTGGTGCTTAGAAAGCGGCCCGCCCTTAGCCCCGGCGACTATCCGCTGTATGGCCTTACCTTCGTAATAGACCCCGGACACGGCGGAACAGACCCCGGCGCGCTGGGTCCAATGGGTGCGGAGATGGCCGAGGCGCATTTAAATTGGATTAATTCGGTGAATTTGTCCGAATTGCTTGAAGAATTGGGGGCGCATGTGATATTTACAAGGAGTGCCGAAGCGGGCCTGACCCGGTCAGAGCGGGTCGCCGTAAGCCGAAATGCCATGCCGGATATGTTCATATCCATACACGCCAATTCTACGGCCGAAACCACAAATGCGGGCAACATTCACGGCTTTAGCATGTGGTACAGAAACGCCAATTCGAGGCCCCTGGCGCAGCACTTCTTCGGTGCCCTCTACGACATAAATCCCCTGACCAACCGCGCCATGTCAATCAACCAGGCCAATTTCTATGTAGTCCGCCCATCCTGGGCGCCCTCGGTGCTGTTTGAAATCAGCTTTATGAACAATATCCAAGACTTTGCCTGGATGATTAATCCGCAGAATCAGGCCGCTTTGGCCCAAGGCATCGCAGACGCTATATTGGATTACTTTCGATAAAATCATCCTGCTTTAAAACAACGATGTTGCCTGCCTGCTTCCCGTGAAATTGTATGGTGTGGCTTGATAGACGCAGTAATTCAGCCAATTAGAAAAAAGCAAATTTGCGTGGGCGCACCATGTCGTTATGGGGCTGTTTGCGGGGCAATCTCCGGGGAAGTAGTTGTGCGGCAGCGCGGGATTAAGCCCTTTATCAAGGTCCCGAAGATATTCGGCCTTAAGGGTATTTGCGCTATATTCCATGTGGCCCGTGATGAATATTTGCTTGCCGTCCTTGGTGGCAATGATATGCGGGCCAACCTCGGGCGACGATGCCAAAACTTCAAGCTCTGAACGGGTTTTAAGGGCCGACTCATCAATTTTTGACCAGCGGGAGTGCGGAGCGTAAAACACGCCGTCAAAGCCGCGCAAAAGCATATTATGCTCGCCCAGCGTCCGGTGAGAAAATACTCCGAAAACCTTCTTATCCAGCGGTATTTTATCAATGCCATAGTGATAATACAGCCCCGCCTGCGCTCCCCAGCAGATATGCAGCGTAGAAGTAACATTAATCCGGGACCATCCCATGATTTTGCATATTTCATGCCAATAATTTACATTTTCAAATTTCATATGCTCTATCGGCGCGCCCGTTATCACAAGCCCGTCAAATCTTCGGTGTTCGATTTCCGAAAAAGGCTTGTAAAAGGCAAGCAAGTGGCTTTGGGGCGTTGTTTTGGGAGTATGAGAGCCCACCTTTATCAGCTCGATATCCACTTGAAGCGGAGTGTTGCCCAAAAGGCGCAGCAGCTGCGTTTCTGTGGCAATTTTCTCCGGCATCAGATTGAGGATGGCGATATTAAGCGGCCGGATATCCTGCGATATGGCGCGGGCTTCTGTCATAACAAAAATATTTTCGCGCTCCAATTCAGCCTTGGCCGGCAGGTTGTTTGGAATGTTTATCGGCATAGTGCTTGCTCCAAATCGTAAATTAAATCAGACACATCTTCCAGCCCTACAGAAAGCCTTATCATATCTTCGGTGGTGCCGGTTAGTTTTAGCTGTTCCGGCGCAAGCTGGGAATGTGTGGTGCTTGCGGGGTGAATTACCAAAGATTTTGTATCGCCCACATTTGCCAAATGCGAAAAAAGCTCTAAAGAGTCAATAAACTTGCGCCCGGCTTCCAAACCGCCCTTTATGCCAAATGTCAAAATTGCCCCGGCGCCTTTTGGCATGTATTTTTTCGCAAGCGCGTGGTCCGGATGGCTGGCAAGGCCGGGATAACTTACCCAAGAGACTTTATCATGGCCCTCCAGATATTCAGCAACAGCCAGCGCGTTTTGGTTATGGCGCTCCATACGCAAGTGAAGGGTCTCCATCCCCTGCAAAAACAGGAAGCTGTTAAACGGCGACAGGCAAGCGCCCATATCGCGCATAATTTGCGTCCTCAGCCTTGCGATAAAGGCATTTTCGCCAAGGCTGGTAAATGCCAGGCCGTGATAGCTTGGGTCAGGCTCGGACAATAGCGGGAATTTGCCGTTGTCATAGTCAAAATTGCCGGCATCTATCACAACGCCGCCCATGCTGTTGCCATGGCCTCCAATAAATTTGGTGGCGGAATATACAACAATATCCGCGCCAAATTCTATAGAGCGATTGATATACGGCGAAAATGTCGCGTCTATAATAAGCGGAATTCCATTGTCATGGGCGACCTTTGCAAGGCCCTCTATGTCCGCCACATCAATTTTAGGATTGCCAATCGTCTCCGCAAAAATCGCTTTTGTCTTTGGCGTTATTGC
>JAITMW010000089.1 GCA_031277155.1 Clostridiales bacterium
TTTTTTTCTTCCGCAGCCGCGGGCGCCCTGCCCCCTTGGGATATAACCGATGGGCGGGGGGGGGGGGGGGCAGTCAACAGTTTAACAATATTGTAATGATATTGTAACACAATTGTAAGATTGCGGGCCATTGCGCGTTGCGCGCGCTGTCATCCATTTCCCTCCATGGGAGGGGAATGGGTTGTTCGCCCTCTCAAATATAAGAACCTGCGGTCAAGAATGGGCTGCCCGAATTTGCGAAGCTGATTTTTAGCCAATCAAGGAGGGCGCGACGACGCATATACAGAGTAATCTGCTAGGAGCGCCCGACGACGGGTGGCGGAAAATCAGCCGCAAAGACGGGTAGCAGCTTATTGACCGCAGGTTCTAAATTATGTGCTGGTAAATTGATGAAAAGTGGTGTATAATAGTCTAAAACGACGCTAGGGGAGATTGCATGAGAACACGTGTGGCCGATATTTACAAGGATACGGCGAAGTATATGGGTGCGGCGGTGCGGCTGGGCGGCTGGGTGCGCACGCTGCGCGACAACAAGCATTTTGGGTTTATAGAGCTTAATGACGGCAGCTTTTTTAAGGGCATACAGGTGGTTTTTAACGAGGATTTGCCGAATTTTGCCGATATTGCCAAGCTGCTGACGGGTGCCGCGATTACGGTGCGGGGCAAGTTGGTGGAGAGCCGGGGTGCCGGGCAGGCTTTTGAGGTGGTGGCCCAGGAAATTATTGTGGAGGGCGCCGCTCCCGAGGATTACCCGCTGCAAAAAAAGCGGCATAATTTTGAGACTTTGCGCAGCATGGCGCACCTTAGGCCGCGCACCAACACATTTTCGGCTGTTTTTCGCGTGCGCAGCATGGCGGCATATGCCTTTCACAAATTTTTCCAGGAGCGGGGCTTTGTGCAGGTGCATACGCCCGTAATTACCGCCCTGGATGCCGAAGGGGCCGGGGAGATGTTTGATGTTAGCACCCCGGGCAAGGATTTTTTTGGCAATCCTGCCAAGCTGACCGTGACGGGGCAGCTGCAATTAGAGGCCTATGCCCTGGCCTTTAACGATGTGTATACATTTAACCCCACATTTCGCGCGGAAAATTCCAACACATCGCGGCATTTGGCGGAATTTTGGATGCTGGAGCCGGAGATTGCCTTTGCGGACCTTGACGACTGCATCGGCCTGATTGAGGACATGGTGAAGTATACAACCGGTTACATTTTGGAAAATGCCCGGGAGGAAATTGAATTTTTCGGGAAATTCATTGAAAAGGGGCTGGTGGAGCGGCTGCAAAACGTGCTGGAATCGGATTTTGGGCGCATTACCTACACAGATGCCATCACTGCTTTGGAAAAATCCGGCGAGGACTTTGAATATCCCATTAGCTGGGGTGTTTCGCTGCAAGCCGAGCATGAGCGCTATCTGGCTGAGGAGATGTTCAAAAAGCCCGTGTTTGTCACGGATTATCCCAAGGGCGTGAAGGCCTTTTATATGCGCCGCAACGACGACGGCAAAACCGTGGCCTGCACGGACCTGCTGGTGCCCCATATTGGCGAGCTGGTGGGCGGCAGCCAGCGTGAGGAGAGGCTGGAGGTGCTGGTGGCGGCCATGGAAGAATTTGGCCTTAATCCCGGGGACTATCAGTGGTATCTGGATTTGCGGCGTTTTGGCGGCGTGACCCACAGCGGCTATGGGCTGGGTTTTGAAAGGTATATCATGTATATCACGGGTATGACGAATATCCGTGATGTTATTCCATTTCCACGATATGTCAATCATGCCGAATTTTAGGAGGTGTTGCCGTGGAAAATAGGCCGGATGTAAAATTCATAAATCTTATCAACAATTGCTTTGGTGACATGCGCAATATCAGCAATTTGGTTGCGGACAAGAAATTTCGGCGACAGGGTCACACCCGGGCGCTTTTGGAATCTTCCCTTGCGCATATGCAGAAGCGGGGGGCAAATCCCATTAAACTGACAGTTGTAGAATGGAATTCGGGCGCCGTGGCTCTATATGATTCCCTTGGTTTCAGAATTGCCGGGGAAACTCTGGTTGAGGAGACCGGCGGCATGGGGGATGTAAGATGAATTCGTATAAAATAGTGGCCCGCAAGGAGATTTATCAAGGCAGGATTGTCAATGTATATTTGGATGATGTGGAGCTGCCGGGCAAAATGACCGTGAAACGGGAAATTGTCCTGCATCATCGCGAAGGCGTGGGGATTTTGCCTGTGGACAGCGACGGCGGCATTTACCTTGTGCGGCAATATCGCCACCCGCTGTTTAAGCATGTCCTGGAAATTCCCGCCGGCATAGCAGAGGCGGGCGAAAGCCCCGAAACCTGCGCAGGGCGCGAGCTTGAAGAAGAAATTGGATATCGCGCCGCCAAGCTGACCTTTCTTGTGGCGGCGAATAATACTGTGGGTGTCTCCAATGACAAAATACATCTGTATGTAGCAGAAGGATTGACAAAGACCACCCAAAATTTGGATGTCGATGAAATTTTGGAGATTGAGAAATACAGCCTGGCGGCCTGTGAAGAAATGATTGCAACAGGCGAAATAATCGACTCTAAAACGATTTTGGCCATATACGCATATAAATTGATGGCCCGCGAATAAGCTAATATACGGCTTGTTTGCGGAGGTGTGGCGCGTGAAATGGAATCGAAGCAAAGCGTTGGGAATCGCATCCATCGGTATTGGCTTGATTTCCGGGCTTCTGCGCCCGCAATTTTTGGCGGAGTACGCCCATGCCGAGCTTGTGGCAAGCCTGCAACACTTTGCTGAGGGCTTTTATGCCCAAAACATGGGCATTTCGGCGTTTTTTGCCGCCGCCTTTCGCTATGGCCGCACGCTGCTTTTGATATGGGCCTGCGCCGTGCTGCCAAAAGCCCATTATGCCGCGCTTTTGGTGCTGTATATGCGGGCCATGGCGCTGGGCTTTTCCGCCGCGATGATGGTAACAGCCCTTGGCGGGCGCGGCTTTGGGGCCGCGATGGCATTATATGGATTGCAAAATTTGATAATTATGCCAATTTATGCCTATACGGTATATTTCATAGGCCAAAACCGCCTGGCGCTGGCTTTCAGGCCGCCTGAAAACCCATTGTTGGTTGCCAAGGTGGCCGCCATGGGCCTTGCGGCCGTAGCCGTCGTGTCGATAATTGAAATCTATATTTCACCAATACTATTCATCATGATTTGGAGGTAATATGACCAAAAGAATAAAATCTGTAATCCCGATATACCTGATGGCGACAGCATTTGCGCTGTATTGCCTGCTTTTGCCGATGCATCGCATAACCGATTTGGTGATAGCACTGGCAGTTGCAATTTTGATTTACCGTCTTGCCGGGCTGATTTTCCGCGGCAAAATTGTGGAGCTGCCTCGGGAAATCACCTTTGAGAAGTCCGGCAACGATGCCGCCGACGCCATGATTGCCCAGGGGCGCGAATATATCCGCCGCCTGGAAGAGTTGGGCAAAACCATCGCCGACCCCAAAATTGTCGGCCAAATCGCGCATCTGCAACAAATTTCCATACAGATTTTTGAATTCATCCAGAAAAACCCCGGCCATGTCCGCAAAATCAATACCTTCATGGATTATTACTATCCCACGGCCATCAAGCTTCTGGACAGCTATGCCAGATTTGATACTAAAAGTGTCAGAGGCGAGAATATCAGTGAGGCCATGGCCAAAATTTCTGATTCTTTAAGTAAAGTCGAGGAAGCTTTTGCCCACCAGCTGGACAATCTGTATTCCGACAAGGCTTTGGACATCACAACCGACATTGCCGTGCTGGAAAATATCATGAAAAGTGAGGGTGTAAAATGAAATTGCTGAAAAAAAGAGGCTTTGCCTGGCCCTTGGCCGTTTTGATAATGATACTGTCAGTTGTGGCGGGCGCATACACCAGCTTTGCCGGTATGCGCGGCACCGCCATGGCGGCTTTCGAGCGGGAAATGATGCCCATTGTAAACCAGGCCATGATATATGCCCATGATATGCAATCCGTTGCGCAAAATTATCTTAGCTCCGCCGATATTACAACTATCGGTATCAGCCGTATCGTGGCCGAAATTCAGGCCACCGACAATCCCGCGGAGATTTACCGGCAGTTTACACTGCTAAACCGCGGCGCGTGGGAGATTCATGACAGGATTATCGGCCAAAATATGGAAATTTCCGACACAAACCGCACGCTTCTCACAAATTCCCATGCGGATTTTTTGCAAATGGACTTGATTTTAAGCCATGCGGGATATAATAATACTGCCGGGGCTTTTAACGACAATTTGGCCAGGGGCCTGGGCTTTTTGGTCAGGCCCGTGATTGGCGAAATGCCAAGATTTGATTAGGAGGAGAGGAGATATTATGCGAAGAATTTTAGCCATCTTGCTGACAATGATGCTGATTGTATCATTTGCCGTGCCGGTTATAGCGGCAAATATACCCACGATACCGCCAAACCATGCGGTTTTGGACACGGCGGGCCTGCTTAGCCCCGCCACAATCGACCATATCTATCACGGCAACAATCAGCTGGGCTATGACACCGGCGGCGAGGTGCTGTTTTACACACGGAATTTCATACCCCTGGGGCAGAATATCGACCAATACGCGCTGGAAGTTTTCAACGCCTGGAGCCTGGGCGGGGAACACAACAACGGCATTTTGGTGGTGATTGCCGCCCAGGAGCCGGACAACAGCCATTGGATGATAACGGGGGACGGCATCGCGGGCCATCTTTCGGGCGCCGCCATCGAGCGGTATTTCGACACATATTTTCGCGGGCATTTTGCGGCGGGGGATTATGACTTAGCTGTAACCGCCCTGTTTGACGCCTTATCTGACAGTATTTATCAGCATTATTTCCAGGTGCTGGGCGCGCCGTCGGTCCAGCAGGTTCCCGGCGGGGAGCGTCAATTATTGCCCGCCGATTCCATCAATTTGGGCCAAATAGTTCCCATAGCTGTCGTCATCCTTCTCGTTTTGTGGCTCTTTGCCAGCATTTCACGCGCCTCGCGCCGTGGCCGCGGCCCGATGGGCCCCATGGGCGGCCCGATGATGCCCCGCAGACGCGGCTTTGGTTGGGGCGGCTTTATGGGCGGCTTTTTGCTGGGGCGCGGCTCTGCTAACAGGCAAAATCGCGGCGGCCAGGCTTCCAGACCCAGCACACCACCCCCCAAGCCCTTTGGCGGAGGCTATTCCCGAGGAGGCGGCGGATTTGGCGGCCTTGGCGGCGGCTCTCGTGGTGGTGGATACTCCCGCGGTGGAGGTTATTCCCGAGGAGGAGGCGGCGGAATTTCGCGGGGCGGCGGTCGCAGAAGATAGGGGGCGGGCTTTATGGATTTCACCGTTATTGCAGCCTTGTTGTTCATAGCCATTCCGCCTATATGGTGGAAAATAACAACCAAGGAAAACACATGGTTTTTGCCATGGGTTGGGCTTAAAGCGGTGGAAAAGAAATCCACCCGCGACTTTTGGCTTTCCATCGGTCTTGCTGCTTTCTTTATATTGATTAGCTTTCCGGTGATAGACCTTATTTTCCCTGATTTGTTTCAAATGGACTTTTCCTATGCCGCAAGCCTTGGAATGGTTATACTGATAGTTGCTTTGGGCAGTCCGCGCATAGTCATCCTTTTCCTACTGGGAGAAATTTTCTTCAGGGGTTTTCTTGGCAAGCGGCTTATCGGCAAATTGGGCTTTGCAAAGGGAAATACGATTCAAGCCCTTATTTACGGACTTTTCCTTGGAACGGGATGGGAGAGCGGCGGAGAGTTTATGATGGTTGCCAATATTGCTATGTTTGCCGGCTTCGGCTGGATTGCCGGATATATAACCGAAAAGCAGGCCGGCGGGTCGATAATTCCGGTTTGCGTTTTGAATCCCGTTGCTATCATTGCTTCTGTGTCCCTGGTGTATGTCTTTGGCTTACTGTTTTGGACTGAGGGCTTGCGATGACCGTCTTTAAACTAAAAATCATTGCCTGTGTCACGATGCTGACAGACCACTTTGGCGCGTCCATACTGCTGCCCATGCTGGGCGAATCTGTCGTAATTATGGAGATTTATATGCTGATGCGCGGCATTGGCCGCGTGGCTTTCCCAATTTTTGCCTATCTGATTGCACAGGGCTGCGTACATACCAAAAGTGTCGGAAAATACCTGCTTAGGCTGGGCGCGCTGGCCATTATTTCGGAGCCCTTTTTCGACATGGCACTTGGGGGCGGAAGCGTTGATTTCCTGCGCGATACCAACATTTTTGTCACGCTGTTTTTGGGCGCCGCCGCCATTGCCCTCTACGAAAAAGTGCGACAGACCTTTACAGATAGTTATGGTCATATCATAGGCCTTTTGGCGGTTTTGCCCGCAATGACGGCCGCATGGCTGCTTAGCAGCGATTATGCCCATCTGGGCGTCGGCATAATTTTCCTGATATATATGATGCGCCCCCAAAGCCAATGGGGGCGCATTGTTGCCGTAACAATCGGCATGACTGTCCTATATATCAACAACACGAACTGGTTGTTGTTTTCTCTACTGTCAGTTGCGATGATTGCACTATATAACGGCAATCTCGGAACAAACAGTCCTGCCATAAAATGGGGATTTTACTTCTTTTATCCGGTGCATCTGGCGGCCCTGATTGCTCTGCGCCAAATGATTTTCTAATAAAGAAGCGGCATCACGCCGCCTTTTCTTCGTGCATCATTTTCTCAATAAACACACCATATCCCCGCAGCGGATTTTGCACAAACACGTGGGTTATGGCCCCCACAATCTTGTCGCCCTGCACAATGGGGCTGCCGCTCATGCCTTGCACAATGCCGTTTGTACGGGTTATCAGCCCCTGGTCGGTGATGCGCACCACCAGCCCCTTTTCGGCGCCCGAATCCTCGTTGACGCTCTCGATGTAAACATCATAGGACTTTATGCCGCCGCCCTCAATATTGGAAAAAATCTTGGCGGGGCCCTGGTGGATTTGGTCGTGACGCGCGACCGCTAATTCTGCCGTGGGCAGACCCGCATAGCCACGGTTGATGTCGCCATACAGCCCCAGCTTCGTGTTTTTGTCAATGGCGCCAATTACGGCATCAGACCGAATTTCGCCAATCAGCTCCCCCGGCTCGCCCTTTTTTCCCTTCACGACGTCTATTATGTGCGATTCCATAACCTGGCCGTGGCGCACCTTCATCAATTTGCGCGTATCCACATCCATAATGCCGTGCCCCAGCGCGCCAAAACGGCTTGTGATGGGGTCATAATAGGTTATTGTGCCTATGCCTTGGGTGCTGTCACGCACCCAGCATCCAATTTTTGGATGCTTATCCGTGCCGCAAATTGCCGGCTGTACATCTAAACTGATTGTATCACCATCTCGCAGAATTTCCAGTGTGACACAATCAGTTGCGGAAATTATGGTCCGGGAAAGCTGCGCGTGGCTGTACATTATGGCGTCATTGGCCTTCAGCAAGATGTCCCCGGCTTGTAACTTGCCGTCGCTGGGGCTTTGCGACTTGCCGTCAGGGTCGTCAAAGCTGTCTGTACCTAACACCATGATACCATCAGTATAGAAACGCACGCCGACGGTTATGCCCACAGGCACCAGCTGAGCTTCTTGCTTGGCCGGCTCTTTGGACGTACCAAAACGCAGGGCGAAAGCATCACTGTCATGGTGAGCTGCGTTGACGGCGACGGAATCTTCAAGAAAAATGTCGTTATATGGATATGCCTGAAATTCAGTATAATCCCTTATGCTAAACAGAAAATGCAAAAAAATAGAAACTAAAAGTATTGTCAGGGCAGCAAAAAGAAATTTCTTGTGGCTTGCCACAGGATTTTTCATCAAAAATCACTTCCTTTGCGGTTTTAATTCAGGTTTGTGACTGGATTTATTTTCTCCGATATCACCGCCGCTATTCAGGAAGCTTATATGCTATTTGCCCTTTTTTGACATTTGTGCCAATTTTATCATTTCCTTGGCGGCCTTTTCTGTTGTAGACGTAATGGCCGCGCCCCCTATCAAACGCGCAATTTCAGCGACTTTTCCGTCGCCCTCAAGGTTATGAACATAGGTGAAGGTTCGCTCGTTTATCTGACTTTTTTCAATCGCGAAATTAGCGTCGCCCATGGCGGCAATTTGCGGCAGATGAGTAATGCACAAAATTTGATGATTTTTTCCAATTATGGAAAGTTTTTCTGCCACTTGCTGGGCGGTTCGGCCGCTGATGCCCGCGTCAATCTCGTCAAAAATGAAGGTCTCAATGGTGTCATAGCTGGCCAGGGCGGTTTTCAGCGCCAGCATCACACGGGACATCTCGCCGCCCGAAGCAATGGCCGACAGCGGCTTTGGCGGCTCGCCCACATTGGCCGAAATCATAAATTCGGCCCTGTCAAAGCCATTTGTGCCAAATTCCGCCCGATTTGTAATCTCAATGGTAAAGCGCGCGGCCTCCATGCCAAGTTGCCGCAAAATGCCTTCAATCTGGGATTCCAGCATCCCAGCCGCATCTTTCCTAATTTTTGACATTTCCAAACAAACGCGCCCAATCTCCTTCTCCAGCAACTTTTTCTCCGCCGCCAGCCTCGCCAGCTCTTCACGTCCATTCTCAATCAAATTCAGTTTTTGCACCGTTTCGTCAAAGTGTTCTAAAACCTGCGTCACACTTCCGCGCCCATACTTTTGCTTCAGACGGTAAATTTGGTCCAGCCGCGCCTCAATTTCATCCAATTCCTGCGGGTCATGCTCTAAACTGTCTGTATAACGCAGCAAATCTCTGGCAGCATCTTCCAATTGCGCGTAAGCATCGTTCAAAGCCTCTGCCATATTTTTTTTGTCCGCGTCCAAAGCCGCGATTGTCTCCACATACTCCAGCACCCGCGCCACTTTGTCCAGGGCGCCATTGTCGTCACGCAGCAGTTCCGCCGCCGCCGCCGCCGAAAAAACAATTTTTTCGGCACCCAAGAGCAGCTTGCGCCGCTGATAAAGCCGCTCCTCCTCATCTGCCGTCAAGCCTGCCGCGGCAATTTCGTCAACTTGGAATCTATACATTTCAACGCGGCTTTCCCCGGCGTCCACGTCAGGAATGTCGGCCATGGCCTTTTGCAAGGCGCGGTATTCAGCGATAAATCCGGCCAGGCGCGCCTTTTTCGGCCCCAAATCGTCCTGACAAAAGCGGTCCAAAAGCTGCAAATGCTTCTGTGTGTTAAGAAGTGACTGATGCTCATGCTGACCATGCACGTCAATCAAAAGTGACGCAATCTCGCGCAGCATCCCGATTGTGACAGGCTTGCCGTTGATTTTGAGGACAGACCGCCCGCCTGCGGTTTGCGAACGAAAAATCAGCAAAGCCCTGTCCGCGCCAATGTTCACGCCCATGTCCGCAATTTGTTCTATAAGCTGGGCGTGCGCTACGGTGACAAAAGCCTCCACGGTGGCGGCCTCGGCCCCGCTGCGTATAAAATCCCGCGGCACGCGGCTGCCCAGCACAAAGTTAATGGAATCAATTAAAATCGACTTTCCCGCGCCCGTTTCGCCCGACAGGACATTGAGGCCGGGGGCAAAGTCGATGGCCGCCTCTTCAATCAGCGCAACATTTGATACTTTCAGATGCTCCAACATACCAATCAAACCTTCTTCATCTTCATTCGCAAAATCTCATAAAAACCTAAACTGTTAGTTTTAATTATCTGTGTGCGATAATCATTCGGATGTATAATAATGGAAAAGCCGCCCTCCGTGACGCGGGCCACCTCGCGGGGACTTAAAATCACGCCATCAAAGGAGATTGTGGCCTGCGAAGGGTGGGAAACACATATCTCGACGCAGTTGTCAACCGAAACAACAACGGGCCGGACGCTGGGCGACTGCGGGCAAATCGGCGTCACAATCACCATCTGCGCGTCGGGCTTTAACACAGGGCCGCCCGCTGCAAAATTGTAGGCCGTAGAGCCCGTGGGCGTGGCGACTATCAGGCCATCGGAGCGGAAAATGTCCACATGCTCGCCATCCACCTTCACGGCACATTCTATCATGCGCGCGCAGGCACCCCGATGGACTACAATGTCGTTTAACGCGAAATTTCGGCGCTCTGCAACATTAACTGACAGCATCATTCGCTCCTGAATTTGGTAATTTCCCGCAAGCACCATCTGGATGGCATTTTTTGCCTGGGATTTTTCCACATCCGCCAAATAGCCGACCTTGCCAAGGTTTATGCCCAAAAGCGGTATCGAGTGAATCACCGTGCGGCTTGCAGCTTGCAGCATGGTCCCATCGCCGCCCAAAACCACAAGAAAATCAACGCCGGCCACAGTTTCGGTTGCGAATTCAATGGCCTCGCACCCTAAATCGCGCACAAATCTGATAAGTTCGCGCGTTGTGGCCTTGTCAATATCCTTGGCAATATTTGTAAAAAAGCCAATTCGCATCCCATGCCCTCACTTTTCAACAAAAATCAAGTACTCCACATTGCCATTTTGGCCGGTTATTGGCGAAAAATCCATGGCCAATACGACCATCCCGGCATCAACAATCGCTGTAATAATCTTCTTTACGGCCGCAATATGCGCAGCAAGGCTTGTAACAACGCCCTTTTTGTTCAGGGCTTTGGGGCCGCACTCAAATTGCGGTTTCAGCAAAAAAATGGCTTGACCGCCCACGCCCAGAATTAGTGATACTTTGGGTATCACCTTCCCAAGGGAGACGAAAGAGAGGTCGACGGCGGCAAAGTCAGGCACAAAGGGCAATGCGGCGACATCGGCCGTCATGATGTTTGTGCCCTCCATGGAAACTACGCGCGGGTTATGCCGCAGCTTTTCCGCAAGCTGGCCATGGCCGTTGTCCAGCGCAATCACCGTGGCCGCGCCATGTTGCAGCATACAATCGGTAAAACCGCCGGTGGAGGCGCCGATGTCAATACAGAGCCGCCCTTTAAGACCTATTTCGAATTTATTGATTGCATGGGCCATTTTGACGCCGCCCCGTGATACATAGGGCAGCTTTTCGGCACAAATTTTTATGACACAATCAGCATCAAAGCGCGCGCCGGGCTTCGTCACTGTCATGTCCGCCACGGTACACTTGCCTGACAGTATTATCTCCTTGGCATATTCGCGCGACACGCCCATATGCTCACAAACAAGAATATCAAGGCGCTTTAGCATGGTTGATTGCCTCCATGATTCCGGAAAAAACACTATCAGCATCCAATTTTGTTAGCCTAGGCAACTCTTCTCTGGAGGCGGCGGGCAAAAATTCATCCCTTACGGCGAAAACATGGACCTGCTTGCCCATCATGGCAAAGCTTAGCCGTTGGCCAAAGCCTCCGTCATATACATTTTCTTCCAATGTAAATATATGGTCATAACCGCGCAATTTCTCCAGCAGTGCAGCATCCAGGGGCTTCACAAAACGTGAGCTAATCAGCGCAGGCGAAAATCCGGCATCCCCAAGCCTCTGCCACACATCATGCGCAACGGGCAGCATGGAGCCAACAGAAAGCAGCGCGATGCCCTCGCCCTGTTCCAAGATTTCCCATTTTCCATACTCGATGGCAGTGATACTTTTGGTATATGTATTCGTCGCCGCGGCCTTTGGATATCGTATGGCAACCGGGCCGCCACGGGCAAAAGCCCACTCCAGCATGGCCTCAAGCTCTTTGCCGTCGCGCGGCGCAAGCACCGTCATGCCGGGCATATGTGACAAATAGCTTAAATCAAACACGCCTTGATGGGTTTCGCCGTCGGCGCCCACAAAACCCGCCCTGTCAATTGCAAATACAACTGACAGTTTCTGTATGCAGACGTCATGAAGTATTTGGTCATATGCTCGCTGCAAAAATGTGGAATAAATTGAAACAATTGGGTGGAAACCGGCCTTCGCAAGACCCGCCGCAAAAGTCACCGCATGGCTCTCCGCAATGCCCACATCGAAAAACCGCGCGGGGAAAGCCTTTTTGAAATTCGTCAAGCCGCAGCCATCGGGCATGGAGGCCGTGATGGCCACAATTTTTTCGTTTTGCCGCCCCATCTCTACAATTTTTTTGGAAAAAATATCCGTATATGTAATTTCACGCTTTGTGGCCACAGGCTGCCCGGTCGCCGGGTTAAAAGGCTCTACCCCATGAAACTTGTGTGGCCGCCGCATCGCCGCGGCATAGCCCTTGCCCTTTTTCGTCAGCACATGCACCAAAATAGGCCCGCGAATGGCCTTCACATTTTGCACCACGGATATCAATTGGTTGATATCATGCCCATCTACAGGCCCATAGTATTTAAATCCCAATTCTTGGAATAATACACCCGGCAGCAGCAGATATTTTAACTGGCTCTTGGCCTTTTTGATGAAATCTTTGGTAAATCTGCCGGCAAATGGAATACTTTTTAAAAATCTCCGCACATCGCGCTTCGCTGAAATATAGGTTGGCGCGGACCGCAAATCGTTTAAATATCGCGAAAGCGCGCCCACATTTTCAGATATGGACATCTGGTTGTCATTCAAAAAAACTATAATGTCAGTATCACTGCGCCCGATATTGTTGAGTCCTTCCAGCGCAAGTCCGCTTGTCAGCGAGCCATCGCCGATGACGGCGGCTACCTTGGTGTTGGCGCCCCGCAAATCCCGGGCAATTGCCATGCCCAGCGCCGCCGACAGGGATGTGGAGCTGTGGCCCACATCAAAGGCGTCGTGGGGGCTTTCCGCGGACTTTATAAAGCCGCTGAGGCCGCCCATTTTTCTGAGAGTATCAAATTGCGCCCTGCGCCCCGTTAAGATTTTATGGGGATAGGATTGATGCCCCACATCCCACACAATCTTGTCCTGGGGCGAATTTAGGCAATAATGCAGGGCAATTGTCAGCTCTACCACGCCCAAATTTGACGCCAAATGGCCGCCGGTTTGTGAAACCGATTGCAGCAAAAATTTCCGCATCTCGGCCGCCAGGGGCGCCAATTGCTCAATTTTAAGTCGCTTTAAGTCCTTTGGTGAATCTACCTTATCCAAAAGTATCATTTTGACCTCGATTTAATATAGTGACAGGGCGACAATGATGCCCAAAACACCGCCGGCGGCCACTTCTATAGGGGTGTGGCCCAACATCTCCTTTAGCTTCTTTTCAAACTCGAAGCCCGAATTTTCGATGCTCGCCAAAATATCATTTATGACCTTAGCCTGATTTCCCGCCGCGCGCCGCACTCCCGACGCGTCATACATGACGATTAGGCTGACGATGGCGCCCAGCGCGAAGATAGGCGAATCAAAGCCCTCCGTAAGGCCAATCACGGTGGTGACGGCGGTGACGAAGGATGAGTGCGAACTGGGCATACCGCCCGATGACATCAAAAGCCCCCAATTTAGCCGCCTTTTGCGCAGCAGCTCTATGATGATTTTGATGACCTGCGCCGTCAGCCAGGCGCAAAGGGCTATCCAAAGGGCATAATTGCCCAAGATTTGGTAAATAAAGTGCGACATCAAATCACCTTGTTCTATGAAGCAGATTTTCTGTCAAAGCCAACATAAAGTCCGAATTTTCCAGTTTTTTCAGCGCGCCAATTGCGGCGGCTGATAGGTCGTCATGGATTTTTTTGGCGGCATCAATGCCCAAAACTGCGGCATATGTAGGCTTTCCCAGCTCTTGGTCTCCCTGTGAATCCAGCGAATCATCTTTTAGCTGAAAGGCCATGCCCAAATCCAAGCCGATATTTTCCATGAGACATACAGTTTCATTGTCGCGGCCGGCGGACAGCGCGCCGCACCCAAAGGCCGCCATAAACAGCTTCGCCGTCTTATTTTTGTAGATATATTCAATGTCGGCGGCGGTTGCGGGCGCGTTTTCAAGGCGTATATCCATAACTTGCCCGCCAATCATGCCCGATATGCCTGCATAATTTGCAATTTTTGCCATGCATTTCAAAGAATGTATATTATTGTTGACGATGCAAAAATTTGACATAATCTCATATGCCCGATTAAGCAAAGCATCGCCGGCCAAAAGCGCCATGGCCTCGCCAAAAGCCACATGGCAGGTGGGCTTGCCCCGCCGCGAATCATCATTATCCAGTGCTGGCAAATCGTCATGGATAAGCGAATATGTGTGTATCATTTCCAGCGCGCAGGCAAAGGGCAGGGCGTCCGTCCGCCGCCCGCCAAGCATGTCGCACACCCCAAGCAAAATGACGGGGCGTATGCGCTTGCCCCCCGAAAACAGGCTGTACCTGGCGGCCTCGTAAATCACTTCGGGATAGGCAATCTGCAGGTGCCTTTCCAATTCGTGGTCGATTAAGCCAATATACTCTTGCAACTGTGTGTTAAAATTCATCCTCGTCATCCCTCATGCGAAAAGGCCGCGTTTCGCCCGCTTTTGCGATATTCTTTGAAAGCAGCAGCACTTCCTTTTCTGCGGCCTCCAAGGCCTCGTCACAGGCTGCCGCCAGCGCAACACCCTCTTTGTACAGCGCAAGGGAGGCCTCCAGCGGCATGTCCGCGCCCTCAATGGCGGCGATTATCTCGTCCATGCGCCTGATATTTTCCTCAAAGTCGAAATTCTTCATCTAAATTATCTCCGCCTCTCTTGCCATATCGGAAAATTGCACAACTATGCGTTGTCCCGATATCAAGTCCGCGCCTGATTTTACGATGTTTCCGTCGGCATCTTTGGCCAGCACAAAGCCGCGGCTCAACACTGACAGTGGCGATACCTTCTCCAGCAGCTGCAACTTCGCCGCCAGCAGGCTTCGCTGTGCGCTGATTTTGCTGACCTGACGTTCGGGCGAAAGCCGGTAAAGGCGATTATCCAAAGCCGCGCGGCAATCCGCCAAACGGTCGCCCATGGCCTCGTGCATCCGGTCCGCGAGATATGCCAGCTGGGCCTGCATTTCGTCCAGCCGCGGTGTGGCCAGCTCTGCCGCCGCCGTTGGCGTGGCCGCCCGCAAATCCGCCGCAAAATCGCAAATCGTCACATCAATTTCGTGGCCAACCGCCGAAATCACAGGAATTGCGGAGCCATGCACCGCCCGCGCCACAATCTCGGTGTTAAAAGCCCATAAATCCTCGGCGCTGCCGCCGCCGCGGCCCACAATCAGGATATCCGCGCCGCTGTTTTCGTTGGCGACTTCGATTGCGCGGACAATATCAGCCGGCGCATCGTCCCCCTGCACCAACGCGGGCACCAAAATCAGCTGCACAAGCGGGTTTCGGCGGCGCGCGGTGTTTATCATGTCAAAAACGGCAGCCCCCGTAGGCGAGGTGACAATGGCTATTTTCTCGGGATATTTCGGCAGGGAACGGTCATTATCAAAAATTCCCTCTTGGTGTAGCTTGGTCTTTACGGCCTCAAGATTGTCGCGAATTTTGCCGCGCCCGATATTTTCCATAAATTCGCCGATAAATTGCACATCGCCCATCTTTTTGTAGAGGGCCACACGCCCATAAATCTGGACAAAATCCCCGTCTTTCGGCCCGAAAGGCAAATTGCCCGCATCGCCTTTAAAAATCACACAGCGCAACGATGCGGCCTCGTCCTTTAGGCTGAAATACAGGTGTCCGGAGCTATGCCGCCGAAAATTGGAAATTTCTCCCTCAATCAGGATGCTGCACAGAAAAATGTCCTCCTCCAGCAATTCCTTCATATATTCAACGACCCTAGAAACCCTATAGGCTTTGATTTTCATCGGCTTCATCGCCCTCTCTCAGCTTCCTTACAATTTTTCCCAACACGCCGTTGACAAACTTGCCGCCATCCTCCGACGAAAAGGCCTTGGCCAATTCCACCGCCTCATTTATGGACGTCCCGTCGGGAATTTTGTCGTCATGCAGAATTTCATAGACGGCCAGGCGCATTATGGCCAAATCCACCTTGGAAATGCGCGAAATATCCCATGTTGCCGAGGTTTCGGCGATATATGCATCAATTGTATCAAGATGCGCATAAACACCTTGTATCTCGCCGAGGATGAAGTCCATCTCGCTGGCGCCCTCTTCGGCAAAGCTGTCCAGGTAATAGTCCAAATCCTCGGAAATGGCGCAATCCGCGCAAAAATCGCGCGCAAAAACCAGGCAAAAGGCGTGCCTTCTGTCGCTTTTGCGCCCTATGCTCCTCTTGCTCATTATTGCAACCTTTTGCGCGGCACAGCCTTGGTCTTGAGCTTTGCTTTTACCTTCGGCGGTTTGTCAAAATGCACGCCGACCACATTTACATTTACTTCTTTCACAGTCATGCCGACCATGGTCTCCAGGGCGATTTTCACGCGCTTTTGCACTTCTTCGGACACAACATGGATTTTATGCCCAAATTTTACAATAATTGCTATGTTCACGCTGACCACTTCTTCATGCAGCACAATCTTCACACCGCGCGAAAAATTGCGCTTGGCAAAGCGGCCCGAAGCATCCGAAACAGAATGGCTGGTGGCCACGCCCTCAACTTCCAGCGCCGCCGTGCCTGACACAATGGCCAGCACTTCGTTTGCAATCAGAATTTGGCCGCTTTGGGCCTCTACAGAAATCTCATGCATATTTTTCCTCCTATGGTTTAATTTTCCAAAATCATGCGAATAATTTATATTATGTTTCATGTCCATTTCATTATAGCAGAAATTGCAAGAAGTGCAAGCAAAAGCTGTCGAAAAACTATTGACGTTTTGGGCAGGCGGCACTATAATAAGAATTACGATAGCTGAAAGGAGAACCAAATTGTATAAATTACGAAAGATGCTGATATTTGGGCTTGCGGCGCTTGTTTTTCCGCAAGCCGCTTATGGTGCCCAAATCGAGCCTCAAGATACCCCTTTGCCGAGGGTGGTCATTGGCGATGCCACAATTCCACTGGATTCTGAATTTTCGATACTTATAGATGCAAATACGGGTCATATAATACATGGTGTTAATATACACGAGAGGGCATATCCCGCCAGCATGAAAAAGGTGATGACGGCGCTTTTGCTTTTAGAGAGCGGCCTTGACATGTCGACGCCCGTAATACACAGCCATGATGCCATTGCCACCGTAATGCCCTGGCACAGCGGCCTTGCCGAGCCTGAAGAATCCCTGACACTGTATGAGGCATTGCATGCCATAATGCTAGCCAGCGCGAATGATACAAGCAATGCCATTGCGGAATTTATGGGCGGCAACGCGGACAATTTCGCGCGCATGATGACCCAGCGCGCGCATCAGCTGGGCGCCGTCAATACAAATTTTACCAATGCCCACGGATTGTGGGAAGAAGGGCATTTTACAACGGCCTATGATACCGCGCTGATATTGCGCGAGGCCCTTAGCCACGAAAAATTTCGCCGTGTGATTGCTACACAGCGTTTCGTGATTCCGCCGTGTGCAAATTATGAAGAATATCGCATAATTTATAATACAAACAGAATGATTTTTCCAACCAGCCAATATTTCAGCCCCGATATTACGGGAGGCAAAACCGGTTTTACAAATAATTCCAGACACACTTTGGCTTCGCATGGCCAAAGGGGCGATTTGCAGCTGATTTCCGTCATAATGTCCGCCGAGCAGCGGGATATGATGTATACGGACACGCAAATGCTGATGGACTATGGCTTTGCGCAATTTGCGCCGCACACGGCCTTTGCGGCGCGGGATTTTGAGCATACCTTAGACCTTGTCCAGCGCAGCGGCGAGGGCGTGCTGGTAATTGGCGAAATTGACGTGTTTGCCGAGGGCGACGTGGTGCTGTCGCTTCCGCTGGGATTTGAAACTGACAGTATCACAACGCAGATTCACCTGCCTGACAGGATAGTGGCCCCCATCGCCGAAAACTTTGTCGTGGGGCGGGTTTCACTTGAACATAACGGCAGCGTCCTGGCCGAAACCCTGCTGTTTTCGGCCCAAGCCGGATATCAGCTTAGCCCGCGGGATTTGGCGGCCCTTTTCCCGGGCGGCGGTGCCGCGGATTATGGCTATTATGGCGCGGGCGGCGGCCTTTTTGCGCAAGGCGGCATCTTCCTCAACGCCGCCCTAATCACCGTGGGCACACTTGTTTTCGCCTTTGTGGTGCATAGATATCTGCAATTTACGCGCAGGGCGCGCCGCAGAAGGTCCCTGGGCAAATATCGCGGATATCGCGGATACAGCGGGCCATACAGGCCCTCCGCTCGGGATCTTAAATTCAAATACCGTTATAAGTAACGCAGAGTTAATCTGGCGGCGGCATCTTTTTCTAATTGCCTCGACAATTCTTCATAGGACGCAAAGCCGCGCATGTCGCGCATCCAGCGCAAAAAGTCTATGCGGATGGTGCGGCCGTAAAGGTCGCCGCGAAAATCCAGTAAATGGGTTTCGCTGATGCCTTCATTGACATTTGTAATGGAATTATACCCAATATTTTCCATGAAAGTCGTCGTGTGATAGACGCCGACAGGCGGCAAAAGCTTGCTTTCGGGCGGAATGATATTTGCGGTGGGAAAGCCCATTTCCCGCCCTTTTTTCTTGCCGTGAACAACATCGCCCATCAGGAAAAAATCGCGGCCGCAGGCCTGCCTTACGCCGCGAAAATCCTTGTCGGCAATAAGACGGCGGATGCCTTCGGCGCTTACTTGCACGGAATCGTCGGTCACAAGGGGAAGGGTGTGCATATACAGGCCCAAATCGGCCCCAAGCCCCTTGGCCAGCGCAACATCACCCAGGCCGCCCCTGCCGAATCGGAAATTTTCGCCGATAATCAGCGCCCTGCCGCGCAATTGTTGAAAAACTATATTTTGGATGAAATATTCAGGACCAATTTGTGCAAATTGATGAGTGAAAGGATATTCGATATAATAGTCCAATTTCAATTGGCTAAGAAGATGAAATTTCTCGTGGGGAGAAAGGATAAGGGGGACATCTTTGCCCGACAGCACAGCGGCGGGATGCGGCGCGAAGGATAACAAAGCGGAGGCAAAACCCTGCACAGCGGCGACTTCCTTCAGCTTGGCAATCAAGGCTATATGCCCCTTGTGCAAACCGTCAAATTTACCAATTGTTATGGCTAAATCGTGGTCAATTTCTATATTTTCGCCATGAATGTATTTCATATATCTCCTAATTAAGCATCACCTTGGGCTTGATATGGCCGGCGTCCGACAGGGCGAAAATGCCCGCCAAACCGCCCGCCGCGTCATAGGCGAGGTATTCTGCGCCCTGCGACAGCGCAATTTCGGCGCGCACAAAATCCAGCGGGATTTTGTTGCCGTTTTTCAGCCACTTATCGGCTTCGGCAGAAATTGAAATTTTTGGGAAATGCTCCAAAGCGGTCTCTATGGGAATGAGGACCCTCTCGATTTCGTCGCGGGCGACAATCTCGCGAAAATCCGCCAATTTCACGGCATTTTCGATATTGAAGCCGCCGCTTTTTGTGCGCAGCAAATCGCCCATATGCGCCGCCACGCCCAGTGCCGCGCCGATATCGGCGCAAAGGGCGCGAATATATGTGCCTTTCGAGCATCCCACGCGGATTTTAAAAGACCCGGGCAAATTTGCCTCAAGCACCTCAATATCACGGATTGTGACCCGGCGGGGTTTGCGCTCCACAGTGGCGCCCTGCCTTGCATATTCATACAGTTTTTTGCCGCCTATTTTGACAGCGGAATACATCGGGGGCATTTGTGTGATTTCACCAATAAAGCCGCGTACAGCATCATGAATATCCGACAAACTGCCTAAAAATGGCTTGCGCTCCAAAATTTCTCCCGAGGCGTCCTGTGTATCAGTAGAAGCCCCCAAAATCACATCCGCTATGTATTCCTTATCATCCGCCATGATATAATCCGCAATCTTTGTGGCGCGCCCGATGCACACCGGCAAAACGCCCTCGGCATCGGGGTCCAGCGTGCCCGTATGCCCGGCCTTGCATTTTGTCAGCCCCCTGACAATATTTACAACATCATGCGATGTAAATCCCTTTTCTTTGTAGATATTGACTGCGCCCTTCATTTGTTGTCCAAAGCCGCCTTTAAGGCATCCAGCACCAGCGCGACGCCTTCATCCAGCCCGGATGTAAAATTGCCCGCCGCCGCAAATTTATGGCCGCCTCCGCCGAAATGCTCGGCCAACAGCCGCACATCCAGATTGGCAGAGCGGAAGGACACCTTCATTTTGCCCTCCAGCCGCTCCGTAAAGAAAGCCGAAACGACAGCGTCCTCGGTGTTCAGCATATATTCCGCAATGCCGTCCAAATCGGAATAGGTTGCGTGGACAGCCCTCAGGTCGCTCTGGGTCAGCACCGTATAGACAATGGGATAACCTTCCACAAATTTCATTTTTTGGATGGCCTTGGCAAATATTTGCGCCTCGATGTGAGAATGAGAATATATGGCCCTGCGTTGTATGTCCGAAAAATCAATGCCCGTGCGCATCAGCAGCGCCGCAATCTCCATTGTTTCGGCCGTTGTGGACAGATGGCGAAAGCCGCCCGTGTCCGTCACAATTCCCATATACAGGGCTTCCGCGATGCTCTTGTTGATGGGCACATGCATGTTGATAATTGTGAAAACCACTTCGCTGGTGGCTGACGCATTTGTGTCAACGTAATTCAGGCGCGCAAAATTGGTGTTGTTTATGTGATGGTCGATATTTATGGTGATGGGTGCACGGTTAAACAGCTCTTCCGCCTCGCCCACGCGGATTTTGTCGCCGCAGTCCACCGCAATGAAGACATCACAGGTCAGGTCCTCAATTTTGCCTTGATAAATAAACTCGCGCCCCTCAAGAAAGTCAAATCTGGCGGCATATTTGTCCAATATCACCACGGGATTTTTGCCCGCACGATGCAGCGCCAGCGCCAGCGCCAGCGAAGAGCCTATGGCATCGCCGTCCGGCGTGGGGTGGCTTGCAACAACGATATTATCACCGTTTTTGGTCATGTTGTTCCAGGCTTCAAATCTTGAAAACATGATTTACCTCCTCGTAGTCCCTCATTTCCATATCTATTCTCCTTTCGTCACATCATCCAGCATCTTGTTGATTTTAAAGCTGTAGTCCAAAGAATCATCCAAAATGAATTTAAAATCCGGCGTTTGGCGCAGCTGCAACGCATGGGCCACCTGGCTTTTGATATGGCCTTTGGCGCTGTTTATGGCTTCCATGCAGCTTCCGCGTGCCGCGCCGTCGCCCATCACGCTGATATACGCCTTGCAATGCTTTAAATCCGCAGAGGTGTCCACGCGCACAACAGAAGCCATGGACACCATCCGCGGGTCTTTTAAGCCGCTGCGCAAAATCTCGCTCAGCTCTTTTTTAATTTCGTCATTGATTCTTATCATGCGATTTCTCATCTTTTGATTTCCTCCATCACAAAGGCCTCGATAACGTCGCCTTCCTTGATGTCATTAAATTTTGTCAGCACCAGCCCACATTCATAATTCGTCAGCACCTCGCGCACATCGTCCTTAAAGCGGCGCAAGGTGTCCAGGGTGCCTTCGTACACCACGATATTGTCGCGCAGCACGCGCACGGACGCATTGCGGGTGATTTTGCCGTCGGTGACATAGGAGCCGCCAATGGTGCCAACCCCCGACGCTTTGAAAATCTGGCGAATGGTTGCGTGGCCGATGACCTTTTCCTCGAAGATGGGGTCCAGCATACCAACCATGGCCGCCTGTATATCGTCAATGGCATTGTAAATTATGCGATACAGGCGAATGTCCACCTGCTGCTCTTCCGCCACGGTTTTGGCGGATGGCTCGGGACGCACATTAAAGCCAATGATAATAGCGTTGGAGGCCGAAGCCAGCATAACATCGCTCTCTGTGACGGCGCCAACGCCGCCCAAAATTGTGCGTATGCGCACTTCCTCGTTGGACAGCTTCTCCAAAGAGGCTTTCACTGCCTCTACAGAGCCGCCCACGTCGGCCTTGATGATGATGTTAAGCTCTTTCACCTTGCCCGCCTGAATTTGCTGGAACAAATCATCCAACGAGACCTTTTGCGGCGTCTCGTCAATCAGCTTCACGCGGTTTTTGGCGATGATGGTTTCGGCCACATACCGCGCCTCATTGGCACTTTGCGCGATATGGAATAAATCCCCGGCATCCGGCACGGAATGCAGGCCCAAAATCTCCACCGGTATGGACGGCGACGCCTCCAGCACCTTTTGCCCCTTGTCATTTATCATGGCGCGTATGCGCCCATGGGCCGTGCCCGCCACAATATGGTCCCCAACGCGCAATGTGCCGGCTTTTACAAGCACGGTGGCCACAGGGCCGCGGCCCTTGTCCAATTGCGATTCGATAACGGTTCCCCGGGCCTTTTTGTTGGGATTGGCCCTATATTCCTTCATGTCTGCAACCAACAGTATCATTTCCAGCAGATTGTCAATGCCCTCCTTCGTATGGGCAGAAACCCGCGCGCATATAACATCCCCGCCATATGCCTCGGCCACAAGGGCGTGTTCTGTCAATTCCTGCATAACCCGGTCAGGGTTTGCGTTGGCCTTGTCAATTTTGTTGATGGCCACAATAATTTCAACGCCGGCGGCCTTTGCGTGGCTTATAGCCTCCACGGTTTGCGGCATCACGCCGTCGTCCGCCGCAACCACCAGCACCGCGATATCCGTCACCTGGGCGCCGCGCATACGCATGGCCGTAAAGGCTTCGTGGCCCGGCGTGTCCAAAAATGTGATTGGGCGGTCATTGATACTGACGGTATATGCGCCAATATGCTGGGTAATGCCGCCGGCCTCACCAACCACCACGTCGGTTTCTCGGATAGAATCCAGCAGGGATGTTTTGCCGTGGTCAACATGGCCCATAACCACCACAACAGGCGGGCGGCTAATCAACACATCCTCGCCCTCTTCGTCTTCGGCGAAAACTTCTTCAAGAATGTCAATCTCTATCTTTTCCTCAACCAGGATATTGTATTCTATGGCGATTTCCATGGCCTTTTCATATGAAATCTCCTGGTTTATGGCAATCATTTCGCCTTTTTTGATAAGGTCCTTAACAAGCTCGGTGCCCTGCTTGTTCATCAATTCCGCCAATTCTTTCAAAGTCAGCGAGGCGGGAACCTGTATAACCCGCGGCTCTTCCGGCCTTGCCGCAGCCTTGGGCACATTTTGGCGCGAAACCATTTTCTCCCTGCTGTCGTCCGATATGCGGTCTTTACGTCTGTCCTTTTTGCTGGATGCTTCCAATTTTTGACGGCGTCCGTGTTTGTCGGGGGCTTGCTGTTTTTGGTCGCCGGGTTTGCCGCCCTTGACAAAAGCAGCGCCACCGCCACCCGGACGGCCACCACCCGGACGACCGGCACCACCGCCCGAAAAGCCCGGACGATACGGCGGCTTGTCGCCTCCGCGAAATGGCGGCCTGTCGCCTCCGCCGGGGCGGCCCTGCCCTTGATATCCCCCTTGGCCCTGGGGCCGTCTGTCGCCGCCATGTCCGCCGCTTGGCGCACCGGACGCCGGCCTTGGCCTGTCGCCGCGATAAGGCGGTCTGTCTCCCTCCTGACGCGGCCTGTCCCCGCGATAAGGCGGCCTGTCTCCGCGGGGCAGCGGTTTGCCGTCAGCCCCAAGGCGCGGCGGCCTGTCGGGCCTTTCTCCGCGGGGCAGCGGCTTGCCATCGGCTCCAAGGCGCGGCGGCCTGTCGGGCCTGCCCGGTCTGTCAGGTCGCGGAATCGGCTTTCCATCGGCATCAAGCCTTGGCGGCCGGGGCAGTGGTTTGCCATCAGGCCCAAGGGGCCTCTCCCGCCGGGGTAAAGGCTTGCCATCAGGCCCAAGGGGCCTCTCCCGCCGCGGCAAAGGCTTTCCATCAGCATCAAGCCTGGGAGGCCGGGGCAGTGGTTTGCCATCAGGCCCAAGGGGCCGCTTTTTACGCGGAATAACATTGCCGTCCGCGTCATATCGCACAGGCCGCGGAAGCGGCTTGCCATCAGGCCCAAGGGGCCTTTCCCGCCGGGGCAATGGATTGCCGTCCGCATCAAGCCTTGGCGGCCTTTCCCTTCTTGCCTCTGGTCTTGCCTCGGCTTTTACTTCAGGCTTTGCCTCTGCTTTCGCCTCGGGCTTTGCCTCGGCTTTTGCCTCGGGCTTTACTTCGGGCTTTACTTCGGGCTTTTTGGGCTCCTTCTCTCCTTTGAAATGCTTTCTCACTTTTTCCGCATCTGCTTCATCAAGTGCGGCAAAATGGGTCTTTGCTTCTATTCCGATTTGCGGCAGAAATTTCAGAATCTCTGACGAGATAACCCCCATTTCCTTCGCCCATTCATGAATTCTTTTTTTGGCCATGTAACCACCTTTCCTTATAGAGGCATGGTCTCCTCTATAATTTCAATTATTTTTGTTGCAAAGCTTTGGTCCGTGACTACAAAGGTGGCACAGCCCGCCAGGCCTATGTGTCGATTTATCTCCTCCTTTGTGAACATGCTATATATCGGCGCCTTGTAAAAGTTGGCCTTGTCGCCGAATTTCTTTCGGGTATTGGCCGAGGCATCCCGCGACACATGCACAAGATATGCCGTGCCGGCCCGCATGGCCTTTTGACAGCCTTCCGCACCCGCCGTCAATTTTCCGGCCTTTCGCGCCAGCGCAAACATGGACAAAAGCCGCTTTTTGAAGATTGCATTATCCATGCGCAATAATATCCTCCAACGTGGCGTAAACCTCTTGCGGAATCTTTTGCTTAAATGACCTCTCAAATCCGCCGGATTTCACGGCCTTTTTAAAACAGGCCGCGTCTTTGCAGATATATGCGCCCCGTCCCGCGCTTTTGCCCGTGTCGTCCACAGCAAAGCCGCTTTCGTCGGTATTTCGCACAATGCGCACCAATTGTGCCTTGTTTTTCATCTCGCGGCAGCCCACGCATCGCCTGACGGGCGGCTTTTTTCGAGAGCCGGACACTCCTTTAGTCTTGTTTATTGTCATCACCTTCTGCCGCTGCATCGTCATATTCGTCGTCATATTCGTCATATTCGTCATATTCGTCGTCATATTCGTCGTCATAATCATCATCGTCATATTCATAATATTCGGCCGCCGCTTCCGCGTACTGCGCCTCATCAACAACCGCTGCATCCGCGGCGGGCGCGGCTTCCTCTTCGTCGCCCAGCATGTCGTCATTGCTGATAAAGCCCTCTTCCAGGGCCTTGCTATAGCTTTTTATGTCTATGCGAAAGCCCGTAAGTTTGGCGGCCAGGCGGGCATTTTGCCCCTCGCGCCCTATGGCCAGTGAAAGCTGATTGTCAGGCACCACAATTTTGGCGGCTTTGCCGCCCGCCTCTACGCGCACAGCCAAAACAATGGCAGGGCTTAAAGCTGCGGCGATAAATTCTTTGGGATTGTCGCTGTGCGAAATTATGTCGATTTTTTCGCCGTTAAGCTCGTTTACCACCACATTTACGCGCTGGCCGCCCGCGCCCACGCAGGAACCGACAGGGTCCACATTGGTATTTAGGCTGGCCACGGCAATTTTGGTGCGATGCCCCGCCTCCCGCGCCACAGCCCTGATAACCACGGTGCCGTCGGCCACTTCCGGCACCTCTTGCTCAAACAGGCGGGCCACAAGGTCCGGATGCGTGCGCGAAACAGGGATGAGGGGCCCGCGGCCGCCGCTTTCTTTGATGTCCAGCACCAGCACCTTTATGCGCTGGTTGACATAATATTGCTCGCCGGGTATCTGCTCTGCCGGCAGCAATATCAGCTCGTTTTGCCCAACGGCAATAAAGACATTGCGGCCTTCTATGCGCTCTACAACGCCCGAAAGCAGGCGATATTCCCGGTCTTTAAATTCTTTGATAATTTTATTGCGCTCTGCTTCGCGAAATTTCTGCACAACTACCTGCTTTGCCGTCTGTGCGGATATGCGGCCAAAATCCCGCGGCGTCACGACAAATTCCACAATATCGCCGATGTTATATTCAAGGTTTATTTCGCGCGCCTCTTCAAGGGAAACTTGCAGCGTCGCGTCTTCAATCTCTTCAACAACCTCCTTTTGCGCAAAAACATTGACGGCCCCGTTGTTACGGTCAATGGATACGCGTATATTTTGGCTGGTTCCAAAATTTTTCTTGCACGCAGAGATAAGCGAGGATTCAATAGCTTCAAAGAGGATTTCTTTGTCGATGCCCTTCTCCTTTTCGATAAGGCCAATGGTGTCGATAAGCTCGCTATTTGCAGGCATTTTATCATTCCTTTCTTGTTAAATTAAACTTCCGCATAATAGCGAAGAGTGGGTTCGCTATGCCCACTCTCCGTCAAATAGATAGATTATATACATTATACCACAGTTTGAAAACAATTGCAAGGGTTTTTCTAGGATTTTTCATGAGTGGGTTGTCAGATAAAGGTGCAGCAGCTTCCAGGTATTTTCCGCCGCCTTCATATGGCTGCGCTCCATGCCGTGGCTGGCCGCCACCCCCGGCCCAATCAAGGCCCCCTTGATGTCATGCCCGGCAAATCTGGCCGCCGACACATCAGAGCCATAGCGCGGGTAAATATCAACGGCAAAGCCAAGGCCCGCTTCTTTTGCCAGGGTAATCAGCCTTGTGGTCAGCTCATAATCATATGGGCCGCTGGAATCCTTGGCGCATATGGACACGTCATATTCCGTGCAGGTAAGGTCGTCGCCGATACAGCCCATATCCAGCGCGACAAATTCGTCCACGGGCCGGGGCAGGTGGCTTAGGCCATGGCCAACCTCCTCATATGTAGAAAAAATTGCGCAGATATTGTGCGCGGGGGTGATGCCGCTGTCTTTAAAATGCTTTAGCGTGGTTAAAATAATGGCCACCGACATCTTGTCGTCCAAAAAGCGGCTCTTGAGAAAGCCGTTGTCCGTGATGACGGTTTTTGGCGCATAACAAATAAAATCCCCCGCCAATATGCCCAATTTTTTCGTATCCTCGGCCGTGTTTACGCTTTCATCCAGCTTCACATGCATGTTTTTGGCATCCCGCTTGGCGTCCCCCGCGTCCTCATATACATGGGACGAGGGCGAATTGGACAAAATGGTGCCCGTATACACCTTGCCCCATCTGGTGTAAATATTGCAATATTCCCCATCCAACGTAGGCAAAATGGCGCCGCCCACCTGGGAAAAGCTAAGAGTGCCGTCATGCCTGAAGCCGCGCACCACCAGCCCAAGTGTGTCCACATGGGCGGAAATGCCCACGGTTTTGCCGCTTTGGCCGGGCACATCAACAACCAAATTGCCCTTTGCGGTCACATGGTTTTCATACCCCATCTCGTCAACATAGGTTTTTATCTTGGCCACAGCCGCCGCCGTAAAGCCCGACGGGCTGTCAATCGCCAAAATTTCGCATAATATGCGTTTAAAAAAATCTGCCTGAAAATTCATGTCTGCCCCTCCTATTCTATGCAAATAATATCATAGATTTTTGGTGATTGCAATATCAATGTCAATTTCGCGTCATCAAAATGACAGTTTTGAGACAATTCCCGCCCAATTATTGACACAGTCCTTGTGTGGGTGGTATAATTGCAGCATAAAATTCTTTTGGAAACAGGAGGTAATAAACATGGCAAGGAAGATAAACAGAATGAAAGCTGCGGCTGCGGTCCTGCTTTCTGCTTTTATGGTTTTGGGGGCCGTGGCTGTCGCGCCTATGATGGTGCTGGCAGATACTCCCCGCAATATTCAAGTTACCCATGTGGGCAACGGCACCGCCGAGGCGGATTCCGGCACAACACAAGCCCTTCCGGGCAATACGGTGCTGCTGCGCGCTGTACCCGCCGCCGGCGCAACCTTCACCAGCTGGGAAGTGGTTTCGGGCGGCGTAAGCATCCTCCCCAGCACATCGGCAACAGACGCGTTTTTTGTTATGACATCCGGTGACGAGGATGTTCATATCCGCGCTGTCTTTGCCGGGGGCAACCAGCTTTTGGCCCCGACAGGCCTGCGCGTTGAAAACAATGTGCTGCACTGGATTGCCGTTGATAATGCCGTCAATTACAGGGTGTATGCCGTCACGGCGACAGGCGAAACAAATGTAGCCAATCCCACAACGAATTTTTGGCAAATCGACTTGGCACAGTTCCCCCAAGGGACAAATGTGCGGTTTTATGTTTCCGCTGAATCTCATATCCTCACAAACTCTCCCCGTTCCAGCGGTTACGCCTGGACGGCAATTGACGCCACCCTGCCCACCCCCGTAATCAGCGTTGGTGCGGGCAATATTTTAACATGGACCGGCGTCGGCGCGCAATTTGTGCGTGTATATCGCGGGGGCACAGCAATTTGGGAATCCGATGCGGCTGTAACACAGGTGGATTTGGCAGCGCTTAACCTGCCCACAGGCTCGCAAAATATCCAAATCAGATTTTTGGCGGCCAATGGCGATATTGCTTCTAATCTCAGTAATACAGTATCCGTCAATTTAACGGGGCAACTGCCCGCGCCGACAGGCGTGGCCATTTCCGGCGCCACCCTCACCTGGACGGCAGTGCCAAATGCCGTGGGCTATAGAATTTATGTGGCCGGCGTCGCCCGCACAACCACCGCCATCACAGGCACCGAATTTAACCTGGCCACGCTGGCATTGGCCGCCGGCAACCACAATGTGCAGGTCAGGGCATTGGGCAACGGCACAACAACCCTTAACAGCGCGCTAAGCACAGGCGTAAACTTCACGCCGGGCGCCGTGGGCGTTCCCGCAAATGTGAATATTACAGGCACCACCCTCAGCTGGACTGCCGTATCAAACGCCGTGGGATACCGCGTCTATGTGGACGGCGAGGCGCGCACCACAGAAGCCATCACGACCACAACTTTCAATTTGGTTACACTTGGCCTGGCGGTAGGGACATACGAAATACAGGTCAGGGCATTGGGCGACGGCACAACCACCCACAACAGCAACCTCAGCCCCGCCGTGACATTTAACATGACCGTGATACAGCTGGCGGCACCCGCAAATGTCCGCCTGCAGGGCAACAATGTGCTGCATTGGGACGCGGTGCCAAATGCGGTGGGATATACCATCTATTTAAACGGTACGGCACATCCCGTCCCAACAATGGCAACGCATTTTGCCCTTGGCGCATTGCCCCTTCCGGCGGGCGTCCATCAAGCACAGGTGCGGGCGGACGGCGATGGCACAACCACGCAAAATTCTCCGCTTAGCGTAAGCGTGCCCTTTACTGTGGCCGGCTTGCCCCCGGGAGAGCTGCCGTCAATATGGGCGCGCGAATATGTCGAAACCGCAGTGGCCGTTGGCATTGTGCCCGAAAATCTGCGCGCGCTGTTCACCCAGGCAACAACCCGCGCCGAATTTGCGGCGCTTGCAACCGCCCTGTACGAAACCGTGATGCAATACACAATATTGGAGCGCATGGAATTTAACGACACAACCGACGTAAATGTGCAAAAAATGGGTGCGCGCGGCGTTGTTCAAGGCGTTGGCGAAGGCTATTTTGACCCCCACGCCCCTCTGACGCGCGAGCAGGCCGCAACAATGATTGCGCGCCTGGCGGCCGCAATGGGCAATCCCCTGCCGGCAGTGGCCGCAACCTTCCCTGACAACGCCGACATATCATATTGGGCAATGACGGCGGTTGGCCAGGTGCAGGCGGCCGGCATCATGATTGGCGTCGACGGCGGCCTCTTTATGCC
>JAITMW010000090.1 GCA_031277155.1 Clostridiales bacterium
GATTTATCCTGGATTAACTATGAATATCTGGGACCCCTTGCCGCGCATTTGTTAAGGTTTGACGGAAGCTCCCCTATGCCTGAAGGGGCGGTTCATTTTTACCCTCGCGGCGCCCTCAACTTTTCTAACCAGGACTTTCATATATATATGGATTATAGCGATATGGGGTATAGGCTGCTTGGTCTTTTTAGGCTGTGGAATGCCATGAATTATTATTTTCCGCATCTGGACGTTTTGGATGTTGAGTGGAACGACCTATTGCTTGAATTTATCCCAAAAATGCTGGAAGGCACCGACAGATTAAGCTATGAATTGACCCTTGCGGCAATGTCCCATCATTTGCACGATGCCCACGTTCTTCTTTTAGAAGCCACATTTATGACCGATAAGTTTGGGCAATATATAGCGCCTGTAGAGCTTATAGCAGCCGAAGGGCGGCTTGTTGTTTATGAAGGGCTGGGTGCCGGCAACCCATTGGCCAGAGGTGATATTATTCTCGGTCTAAATGGCAGGGATATTGATGAAATTACCACCGAAATGAGGCGCTCTTTGTCCTATCCGACCGAAGAAAAAGCCCTTGCTTTCCTTGCGGGGCGTTCGGCTGCCCGTGTCTTCTTTGAGGGCATAGACATCCCCGGGTTTCTGCCTCAAGTACTTAGGTCACATACCAGCGATATAGAAATTGATATACTCCGCGGCGATGCCCGGATGACGCTAAATGTTGACGGTACTGCGACACGGCCGGTATTTTCACCGCGCGCCACCCAATTCCATGTGCTTTTGGATTATAATATCGGTCTTATCAATCCCGGGGTTTTAGGGGATGTTCGCGCCACAATGGAGAGCTTTGCGGACACTGACGGAATAATTATTGATTTGCGCCAGCGTCCCGCCTCGAATTACTTTTTTGCTGACATGGGGCAATATTTAATGGAAGAACCTTTGCCTTTTGCCTATATGTCAAGTCCCTTACCTACTCATCCCGGTGTCCGTTTTGATTTTCCTATGAGTCAGTACCTTCCCCAAAGCCCATATGCCTTTATTTATGACGGGCCGGTGGTGCTTTTGATGGACGAGCAAACCTTCAGCCATCCGGAATGGGTGATTATGTCTTTCCGTGTTGTTCCAAATGTTACGGTAATGGGCCCTTTTTCCATGGGTTCAAACGGAGATGTTGCACTTTTGCCCCTGCCGGGCGGGATTTATATGTCTTTCACCAGCCTGGGCGTTTATACGCCGGAAGGGGGGCAAACCCACCGCATCGGCCTTGCCCCCGACATCCGTGTGGACAGGACAATACAAGGCATAGCGGAAGGCCGGGATGAGCTGATGGAAGAGGCGATTTTATATATCACAGAAAGCCGGTAGGGGGGCCGTCATGCCCAATGGAGAGGGAATATTGACAGCCGCTTCACTTGGGCGCCATTATGCCCTTGCCCTTCCATTTGTTGCCAAGCAGCCTGGGCAGGAAGAAGGCGCTGCGCACCGCCCAATCCAGATACATAGCCAGCCAGATGCCCATGATGCCCATGCCCATGAGGATGCCGAACAGATAGCTGAAGGCCACGCGCAAAATAAGCATGGTAAAAATTGACACCACCATGGGGAAGACCACATCCCCCGTGGCGCGCAGGGCGGCGGGGATGACGAAGGAGATGGACCAAATAAGCGGCGTGGCTATAAGATAGCTGGCAAAGACCATGGGAAGATATGACAGGGCCTCGTCCGTTGGGTTAAACAGCGCGAAAATGGGGCCCTGCACAAAAAACATGACAAGGCACAGCCCCGCAAACAAAATTGAGGACATAACCGTGGCAAAGCCCACGGTTTTTCTTACGTCGTCCACATCGCCGCGGCCTATGCGCTGGCCCACCAATATCATAACGCCCGTGGCCAGGGCCATCCCCGGCACATTGACGAAGTTTGCGATAGAGCCGGCGATGGTGTTTGTTTCCGCGGCTTCCATGGAAATTTGGACGATGAAAACCTGGGTTATCAGGCGCCCCACGTGAAACAGCGCGGATTCAAAACTGGTGGGCATTCCCAAATTCAAGATGGTCTTTTGTATTGGCATATCGGGCTTGAAAAAGCGCGGCTTGTTGAGGCGCACGCCCCTGGCCTTTTTGACGATGAAGAAAAGGGCGGCCGCAAGGCCCATCACACGGGCGATAAGCAGCGCCATGGCCGCGCCCGGCACGCCAAAGGCGGGTATGGTGAAGATGCCCAGGTTTAGGCCATGTATCAGCACAATGCCCAGGCCCAGATTTGCGGCGTTCATTAAAATCGAAATTATCATGGGCGTGAGCGTATCGCCGCTGCCGCGCAAAATGCCGAAAATTGTCTGTGTGACGGCCAAAACAGGGAAGGAGAAGCTCACGATAAAAAGAAATGTAAGGGCAGCGGCCATAACATCGGCGTCGGCATCACCAAACAGCAAATACATCAGTTGGTTGTGGAAAACAAGCAAAACTGCCAGCACAACGACAGAAAAGGCCACAGACAGCAAAATGGCCTGGCCGGCGGCGCGCTTGGCGGAGAGTATGTCCTGCTTGCCGATGAATTGGGCCACAACAATGGTGCCGCCCGTTGTGAGGGCCGCAAACAGCGCGATTATAAGATTTGATATGGAATCCACCATGCCCAGGGCGGTTGTGGCGTGGGGGCCGATGGAGGCCACCAGCATGGTGGATATCATGCCCATCGCGGCTATGGCCAGATGCTCCACCACCATGGGCATGGAAATTTTAAACAGTTCCCGGCTGCGGGTTTTAATCTCTTGCTTTTTCATCATCTATTTTTTTCTCCAATTGCTCATTATTAATTATCAATTGAGCAAGCTCTGCATTATGTTTTTTCAGGCTCGCCAAATCAAAGGTAATCAGGTTTATTTTTTCCTTGTCATATGTGCGGCGGAAAATTTGTGCGGTGTAAAAGGCGTCGTTGGGTGCCGAATGAAACGGCAAATCCGCCCTGATGTCCAGGGCCTTTACGACCGTTTCCAGCGCGACCTGCTGCTTTGCGGGCAGCTCCAAATGCAGCGACGCCAGGCTCTGCACATTGATATATTTCAGTGGCAGCGGCCGCGTGCTTTGCTTGCAAAACAATATGTTGCGAAGCAGCTCCCGCATATCGTCATTGCCCCAAAAACACAGGGTTGCGCGCTCCTTGCCAATGAATTTGACCAGGCCGCGATATGCCTGTACGAATGTGGGCGAATTGCGCAGGGTGCCCTTGGAAAGACCCGTAACCTTGGCCACAAAGGGGTTAAGCCCTCTATACAGCCTCGGCTTCACCGTTGTGCCAAATCTGTCCACAAAATTGCGGCGCCCGTCCAGCTTTACCGCGCCAATTTGGATGATTTCCAGCGGCATAAGGGGGTTGGACGGGGCCTTTGTGCCCGTGCGAAAGTCAAAATTCTGGTTGAATTCTAAGTCTATGACGATGTAGTTCATGGTTTCTCCAATCTTTGGCGCTTTGGGGATGTCCCTCATATAAGCATAACATCAATCGCGAATAAAATCAAGACATGCCGAGTATATATTTATAGACATGTTGCAAATGGGGGAAAGCTGATGCTTAGAATATATGAATTGCGGCAAAAGGAGATTATCAACGTAAAAGACGGCACGCGCTTTGGCTTTGTGGCCGATTTGGAGATTGACGAAAAAAAGGGCGAAATCGCGAAAATCATCGTGCCGGGGCCTGCCCGGGTTTTCGGCGTGTTTGGGCGCGATGCGGAATATTGCATACCGTGGGATTCCATCAAGCAGGTAGGGGACGATATTATTTTGGTGGATGTGGATGTGGATGACTGTTTGGAAGAATTGTAAAACCTTCAACCACGAAAGTCACGAAAAAACACGAAAAAATGCCCGAAGACGGAATTTTTCGTGAATTTTCGTGTTTTTCGTGGTTAAAAGCACTTAGCCAACAAAAAAAGAGCGGCCATCATGGCCGCTCTTGGCAATTCTCTGTGCTTTCGCATTTACCTTCGCCCTTGTTTTCCTCATCACCGCGCAGCTCTCGCAGCACATTGCGCAGCCGCTTTGGCACCGGCAGGCCCATCTGGGACCAGTTTTCAATCATTGATATGCCCTCGCCGGCGATGAAATACGAAATGGTGATGCTGCGCAATACGCCGCCCAGCACCAGCACATTGTCAATCAAATTGGCCGTGGCCACAATCAACATGATGCCAATCTTTTTTGCGCCGCCCGCAAACATCTTTTCGGAGGATATGTCCCGCATCACGCCGGCTTTGATGGCACCCGTGATAAAGTCGATGCATATCATGGCGATTAGCGCCGTCAAAAGCGTATCCAGCCCGCCGAACAAATATGTGAAAAGGCTGATGACAGCTGCGGAAATTCCCCTTACATATACGTTTTCAAACATTCAATCACCCCCATTGCTTATGTCATTATAGTTCACAATTTGCCCAAACACCGCCGCTTCCGGCGCCGCGCAAATCAGATAGTCGTCGTCGGCCTTGTGCCACGCGCCCGCCCCGGCGACAATTGTGCGGCGGTCGTTCGCTAAAAAAACATCCCTTGTGGCAGAAACCGACATTCCTTTAAAAACAGTGCCCAGCACAACCCCCTGTGTCACCGCGCCAAATTGCGCCAAATATGCCCTGTCGCCTTTGGCCGCAAAAACCATGTCTTGCGCGGCAGCCAGTCCATAATCCGTCAGCACCTCGGGCGCATCCGGCAGCGCCGCGCTTTGGCCCGTGGCGGCGTCAAAGACGCCCCATTGCCTTGAAGGCGCCCAGCCCTGCGCCGATGCCGAAAGCATATGAAAATACCGGCTGCCGCCGCGCACAACCGCCCTGCTATTCAGCGCCCGGGGCATCTCGTGGCCTGTTATATTAAAATCCCTGTCCATACGGAAAAATGTGTTGCCGCGCTGCTGCGTGGCCGTAAAAACTGCGTGATTTTCGTCCGCGCCAACAGGCAGCAAATGCCCGCCGGACATTTCGGGATGGGCGCCCGCAGGCTGCCACGCCATAAAGTTTTGCGTCCGAAACAGCATCCTGACAGGCATTGTGATTATATGCGCATCGGCAAAATTCACAGCGCCCGACGGCACGGGCGGATGCAGCCCGTTTACCATGGGCAGCAGCCCAACCGGCGTGGGCTCCTTACTTTCGGCCGTAAAGCGGTCCACCATGGTGCCAAAGGGGGCAATGCCGTCCCGGGCAAACACAATGGGCCGCGTGCCCTCTTCTGCCAAAACGATGGGCCCCAGGGTGCGCACGCCCGCGGGCCATGTCACCGTTTCGCCAAGCCTCCAGCTTAGGTCGTCCAGATTAAGATTGTCCAACCAGGCCGTGGCAGAATTGACATTGTCCCAATCCTTGCCCGTAACAAAAAGGCGGCCGCCATGCACCCCAAAGTCCTCAATGCCGCCCAAATTCAGCGGCTTGCGGCCCTCGTGCAGCTTCACGTCCCATGCCATCACGGCCGGGTCAAACACCGCGATGTTGTATGTAAGGCCATTATATTCGTCCATGTGGCCAAGTGTTACAATGCATTTGCCGCCATGCATGATGCACACGGGATTTTCGCCCATATCCACCGGGCACGGCGGCAGGGCCGTCCATGACGAGGCTTGGACCGCGTGGGCAAAGTTGTGCAGCGGCACCTGCCCCATGGGCCTGTAAAAAAAGCTGCCCTGGGCATCACATTTTTGCAACAGCTTGTTCATATTTTCCGCATTGTGGCGCGTGCCCTCCTGCGTCACCGCGTTTATCAGGCCCAGCTTGGCCCCGCGGGCCACAAAATTCATGTCCCGGTCCACAATATCATATCTGGGCGTAAAGTCCTCCCGGCCCTCAATCATCATCGGCGCAAGCTCCTCATCACGCCATATTATTCTTTCAATCGCCACATAATCACCCCTTTCGTCTCCTCTCCCGCGCGGCAATACACCGCGCAATCCCGCGCAACATACAGGCCCCGCGGGTTTTCAATTTTTTGTGCAGAGCCGCCCGCCACTATATATACAGTGCCCTCTGCCGCCAGCTCCATGCCCGCATGGGCCTGCGCCAAAAAAATGCCGCGGCTTAGGCCGTCTTCTGCGGCGGGAAAGTCCGTGGTTACGGTGTCTTCGCCGCCATAATAAAAATATCGCCCCGTCTGCGGCTTTTGCACAATGGCATCCATATTTTTTTCCGAAAATTCCGTGCCGGGCCGCAAAATCTCGTTTGCCGTTTTGAAATGCACGCCGCTGATATCCGCCGACCCCAAAATGTTGTATATGGGAGCATCGCCCCGCAGCTGCTCGTCTGTCCAAATTATCATCCGCTCACGCTCCTAATCCGCTGCCGTATGGCGCAATTTCCCGCCGCATAGCTGCCCGTGGCCTTAAAATCATGGCTGCGCCCAAAAAGCGACGCCCGTATAAGCCGCAGGCTCTCAAACCAGCGGTTTGCGTCCCGATGCGACAGCATCGGCGCATCCCGCCCCTCCCCCAGCCATGTGCGCGTGGGCCGCATGGCCGCAGGGGGCGCCGCCCCCGCCAGCGCGTCAATATTGCGCTCTATTTGATTGATAAAATCCGGCGTGGGTATGGTCATCATGCCCATGGCGGTGTTGATGGCACCAATTGCCGCTGCTGCGCCAAATATCTCCTTGCGCAGGGCCGCCAGCGCGGCCATCTCTGTATTTAGCGCCCTGATGTCGTCAATTGATAAATAGTCGTTTCGTGTGAAAATTCTGTGTGTCATATTGCCTCCTTATGTTACGTTTTTGTTACAAATAGCGAAAAACCCTTGACCCCCCCCGCTTCTGTTATACTTATTTAAAAACTAATAATGCATAAGTGTGAGGGGGAAAATTATGTTTTGTACAAATTGCGGTGAGAAATTGGGTACGAGAGCTGCATTTTGCTCCGGCTGCGGAAAGCGGGCGGAAACGGCACCAACAGCTTCGCCGCCCGTAGTGCAAAATGATATGGGTTTGTCCGAGGGTGATATCAAAATAATACAGGCTTACAAAACCCAGGGTGATTTTGGCAGAATGGTAAACGCGGCCCCGGGCAAAACGGACAGCAGATTGAGGCAACAACCAAAGAGCAAGAAAAAGCTGTGGATAGCGTTCTGGGTTACGTTGATTTTTCTTCCGCTAATATTTTTAATCACCTTTCCATTATTCATCCTCCATCCAATAGGACTCATAGTCTGGCTAATGCCGCTCATCCTCTTAGCACTTGCTCTATGGGCGTCAGGCGATAATGTGAAAACAACAATTGCTGGGGTATTGCTTACGATTGGAGGAATAATTGGACTTTTTGCAGTTATTGGCTATGCCAATCAACCAAATAATACGTTTCAATTTGGCGGCGGTTCAGGTTGGACACAATGTGAAACGTGTTGGGCGTATACTATGGTTCTTGTAGCGGCAATTCCGGCTTTAATAGCCGGAATTAAAGCCGGAGTAAGCGGAGTCATCAAAATTAGCAGCAACAAATAGGTGCAGGCCTGTTCTGCACCAACATCACCCGTAGGGGCGGCACCCCGCACAAATCATCATCCCGGCGTGACGGGCGGCAAATTGCCGCCCCTACAAAGCCCATGCACCTGCGTAGGGCGGCGTCATGCCGCCCTTTTTGCCGCCTACAAAGCCCATGGATATGCGTAGGGGCGGCGTCATGCCGCCCTTTTTGCCGCCAATAACCACCCCGGGCTAAAGCCCACCCCTCCAATGGAGGGGAATTTGGTGTGCGCATCGCCAATTCCCCTCCTGTGGAGGGGTGTCTGCGCCCGGTTTTGGCGCAGACGGGGTGGTTATGGCCGCGCCACCGCCTTGGTTTTGCCGCGCAGCACGCC
>JAITMW010000137.1 GCA_031277155.1 Clostridiales bacterium
TTTCCCGACACAGCGCGGCTTTACAAGCATAGAGGTGCGCGAAGAAGGCCTGCTGGCCGACAATCTGACGGTTGTGTTCGGCGGTTTAACGGCGCAAGAGCTTACGGCAAGAGCCTTTACGGCGCCAACAGCACCCCTTGTCCAAAGGCCCGATGTGGCCATCGCCGACAATGTGTTCACCCTTGTGAAGCATAACAGCGACGACGCCATACGCCTTGTAAACAGGCTTTTGGCGGCAGGAAACGATGTTTGGATTTTAAGCGACAATTATCGTGACGGCAGGGCGGGCGACTTTATCGTGCGCAGCGCGGACATCACGCCGCAAATTCTCACGCAAAAAAGCCCCAATGCCTTAAACATCCCGGGAGCATATATCAGCGTATACGGCCAAATGCCATATAGGTCCGCCACGCTTAATCCAAATCTCTTTGTGGAGACGATGGTAATGCCCATTGGCCGTCCCGCCGCAACCACGCATCTGCTTACAGAGCCCAATGTGGCGCTGATGGGCGGCACCGGCGTAAACTGGGGCCCGGACAGCTATGCACGCTTTATCATCCAGCATCTGGAATTTAATCACGAATTTGTAACGCCGGAAGAATTTGCGGCGCGGGCCGATGAGTTTACGGCCGTCATCAATCTAAATCAGGATGTGACGGAATATGACTTCGCCGCCCTGCATGACGCCGTAAGAGGCGGCGTGGGCTATGTGGGCATCGCCGTAAACGGCATGGCCGTCGGGCGCAATATCCTTATAGGCGCGCCGGGCGCCGAAGCCGAAGAAACCGACTTCCCAATCGGCACGGCGGGCAACGAGGCCGTCCACAGGGCCACCTTCGCCGCGGACACCTCCATTACCGCCCGTTATGACCTTGCGGACATGGTATACATGATAAATTCAGCATTCTTCACCGATGGTGTAATGCCCGATGCCACTGTGCTGATAACCATTGCGGATGCGGAGCATTTTGTGGGCGGCTTCAAAACCCCCGCCAATGTTGACCTGCTGACGGGCAATGTGGTTGCGCTGACCGCCAATTATGACGGCACGCCGATTACAATCATCGGCAGCAATATCTTCAACCGCGCCCACAACAGGCAGCTTAATGTGATGATGGCCAACACCGTCTTCTTTGCAGCCGCCGGTTTGGAAGTTCAATAAACAGGCCCGCTCCGAAGCGCAGAACAGTTTCGGAACAAGCCCAATGATTTTAAAGGGCATATGGTCAATTTGACCATATGCCCTTTTGTTATAGCTTATCCAGGCCAAACCACATGCAATCATGGGAAAAATCCATGCCGCCAAGCTTCTTGATAAGGGCAAGGGACGCCGCATTGTCATCGGCAATTTGCACATAGATTGGCAAATTTTTGGCAGCCAGCCGCTTCATCAAGTTTGCAAGGACAGCTTCGGCCAACCCCCTGCCGCGAAATTCCGATTTGGTATACAGCGGCCCCAGCGAGCCATCCTCTGCATGTATCAGGCACCATGCCACCGGGCGTCCATCGATGCGTATGCAGGCGCTGTCCATATTCTCGATGCTTTCGCGGATTCTTCTTATCGAGCCATTCGACTTGTATGTATAATATTCATTGACTTCCTCGGCGTCGGCTGTGGTCAGGGGTTCAATCCCAAAATCTGAAAAATGCTTATAAACATGCGCTCCGTCATGCATAAAAACCTTGCAGGGGCTTTGCCAAACCGGCTCCCTGTTCCTCGTCATGATATCGGCAATGGCTTTTGGCACCCCGGAAAAAATCTTGTGGCCGGCAGGAAGAAATTCCCAAAAATCCTCCAAAAAATCCTTGTTATGGGTTGCGAGATAAAAGAAATTGCGGCGCCGGGCGCCAACAATGACGCCATTTTCCACATCCCCGTCATATACATAAACATCGGCATCACCGTCATACGCCAAATAGGACAGGGCATTAAGATTAACGCGCCTGTCCTTTTGCAAATATCTTACAATTTCGTCATTTTGCTTGACCACTTGTGTCATTACGCTTTATTGCCGCCGCCAAACAGCGCGGTTTTCTCACGCACCGTCTGCTTTATGGCCTCCGTGCCCGGCGCCAGCAGCTTGCGCGGGTCAAAGCCCTTGCCTTGCAAATCCTTGCCTTCTTCGATATATTTGCGTGTGGCCGCCGCAAAAACCAGCTGACACTCTGTGTTTACATTGATTTTGGAAACCCCAAGGCCGATGGATTTTTTAATCATATCTTCGGGGATGCCCGTGCCGCCGTGCAAAACCAGCGGTATGCCACCCGTGGACTTGCTTATGGCTTCCAGCGCCTCAAAATCAAGGCCCTTCCAGTTGTCGGGATATACGCCATGGATATTGCCAATGCCCGCCGCCAAAAAGTCAATGCCGGTCTCGGCCAGCTGACGACATTCATCTGCGTCGGCAATTTCGCCCGCACCAATCACGCCATCTTCTTCGCCGCCAATAGAGCCAACCTCGGCCTCCACAGACAGGCCGCGTTTATGGGCCAGCGCAACAATTTCGCGGGTCTTCGCCAAATTTACGTCAAAGGGGTCGTGGCTGCCGTCAAACATCACGCTGGTAAAGCCGGCCTCGATGCAGGCCACGCAGCCGTCATAGCTGCCATGGTCCAGATGCAGCGCCACAGGCACCGAAATTTTTAAATCCTCATCCATTGCGGCAACCATGGCCGCCACCGTCTTAAAGCCGCCCATATATTTGCCCGCACCCTCCGAAACACCCAAAATCACAGGGCTTTTCAGCTCTTGGGCCGTCAGAAGTACGGCCTTTGTCCATTCCAAATTGTTGATGTTAAATTGGCCAATGGCATATTGCCCCGCCCGCGCCTTTTTCAACATTTCCGCCGCGTTTACCAACATCATATCTCCCCATTTCTTATGTTATTGATTTCCATGAACTATAATATTTGCTATTTCCTCAAAGCTGGCACCCCGAGGCACATCGTGTGTCCCCGCCAAAACTGAAAATTGATAACCCCTGTCCACCAAAAACTGCAAAAAGTCATCGGCATCGTCCACAAGCCCCCTCAGCGCAAATTCCGATGCAACATGCGAGGCAGTTATGCCGTCAGGTATAATCGCCCGCCAAATTTGCCGCGTCCCCTCGGGTGTCGGTTGCGGCATGGCCTGCACAGCGGGTCCTTCGGGCGGCGTCACATCAGGCTCGTCCGGCTCCGTATAGTCCTCATAGCCGTCATCGTAGGCATAATAGGCATTGTAAACCTGGTCGGTATATTCGTCGCCAATGGGGTTAGAAGCATGCAGCACGGTCTCAGGCTCAATTTCATCGAGAAAGACCATACCCAGACTTCGCGCGCGGTCAATGACATAAAGCGAATCCACCGGATTTGCCGCGGCCGCCTCGTGTTCTTCCAAAAGGGCCGCCAATCTGGCGTGTTCGTTTAGGTACACCGTCCTTTGCACAATATAGGTCACAAAGCTGATGGCAACCATTGCCAAAATACCAATGCCCATGCCAAAAAACATGCTTCTTCTATGCATTTTGTCTCCGCCCTCCTAAGTTGAGAATAAGCATAATTTCGCCTTTTCCCATGTCCAGCTCGCGCGCAATTTCCTCAACAGACTTGCCTTCCTGGCTAAGCTCCAGCACATGGGCAAATTTTGGATTTATGCCATGGCTTTGGCTTATGCTGTCGTCATCCACCACAATGTCCAGGACGGTCGCAGCTTCTTCAACTTCTTGCGGTTTTGCGGCGGGCTTTGTCACCGTCGCCGTCATTTGCTTTGGCGCAGGTGCCGCCGCCACGCCTTCGGGCAATATATCATCGCTTATAATTTCTGCATTGTCAGTAAGTGTCAGCGTTTTCTGCTTTTCATCCACAAGATTATACAAAAATAACAACTCCTGATATTTACTGTCAAACTCTTTAAATACATTTTTCGACATATCTCCCAGCATATGGACGGCCTCGTCCGCCTCATATACAGAAGATTCCAGCGTGTCCAGCTTTTGCGCAAGCGAAAGCAATCCCGTGCCCTCGCCTTCATCTTCCGGCCCGGCCCCCGCACCCTTGCGCGTCACACTGCCATAAATAACCAAAAATGCGCCGATAAGCAGCATCAAAATAAGGATATAGATGAAAAAGTCCATTTGAAATACGTCCATAAGCTCTCCAATTAAATTTTGATATCAAGCAAGCCGCGATTTTGCACGCCTTTATTGTCCTGTTCGCCATCATGTCCGCGCCGCTTTTGGTCTTTGCCGTCCTTGTCGCCGCCTTTGCCGCGGCCGTCCTTGTCCACACTGGTCTTTTCAGCCTGATTGGCCAAATTAACCTGTTTGCCCTCCTGCTCTACCACTTTTTGGAAAGATTGCGCAAACTGGTTGTTTTGGGTTTCAGCACGACTGCCGTCATTGTTTGTCGCACGATTTACTTCAGGCGCACGCTGCACCATAACCTGCAAATCTACCGGTCGAATACCCATAATGCACCCCTTTTCAATAATTGATAATAAATGTCAATATATTCCTGTGTTTGGTTCCGCCTTAATTGCGCCGTTTACATTTCTTAAAACAGAAGCCGTGATGTCGTCATGCAGATGCAATGTGGCGTTGGATATTGACACCACAACCCCGTGATGTATCACCTTTTCGGCCACAACACGCCCTTTGGTCAGGCGCAGGGTGCTTATAATTTCAGAAAGCTCCCCTTCCATTTTCAGCGCCTGCTCCCTCACAGAATTTCTGTGGTTAATCAGCTGCAACAGCAGGCTTTTATGCCTCACATCCAGCTTTGTCACATCGCCGGACTGCACAATTTTTTCATAATCCTGATTCAGCTTTTTGTATTTCAGCTTCAAATCTTCATATTCTTTTTTCACTTGCTCATAACGCCCGGCAATTTGGGGATTTCCGCCCACCTTCACCTCGGTGCGCACGCCCATATAGCTGCCAATGGTCTTTGCCCTAACCTCTCCCGCCGCAAACACCGTGCCGCCCGCAATAAAGCAGTTGTCGCCCTCCAGCAAAACAGAGCCGTTGCTGGATATATTGCAATGCAGCAGCGCATTGGACACAAGATTGCCCTCGGCAATTATCCTGGCGTTTTGCGCAAATTTCGTGAAGACATTGCCGCCGGATTCCACCCGGCCCTTAAACCGCCCCTGTATGCCGCCATAAAGATTGATGGCCCCATCGGCCTTCAGCGTGGCGGCCTCCACGGCGCCCTTCACCTCAATATTGCCCTGGGCCGTCACGGAAAATCCTGAAATAACGGCGCCGCCAATGTTGACAGAGCCCTCGAAGTTGATATTGCCCGTCTCGTAGCCCACATCGCCTTTGATGTCAAGCACAGGAGAGATGGACAAAACCTTGCCGCTGACCACAAGCTGCCCCGACATCAAGGCCGTCAGCGTCATTTCATCTTCGCTGATTTCCACATTTTTGCCTTTGGACAGTTTGGGCGCAAGCTTGCCCTGTTTTTGCGACACGGGTCTGCCAAAAATATCTGTGCCGACCTCGCCCTCTGTGGGATTGGTGCGATATGCCAGCACTTCGCCCACGCTTATGGGTGTAAAATAGTCAATTTGTTTGTAATCCACGGTGCCGTCAGCCAAAATTTTCGGGTGGTTTGCCTCCCCGGTAATGTCAAAATTGTAAATAAGCCGGCCATTTTCGCCGTGGGTGGGCGGCGTGCCCTGGGCCGCCGGATATCTTTGGTCAAAATGCTTCGTCGGCCCCATACTTACAATTTCGCCAATATCTTCCATGTTGATGCCAAAATTTATGCCAAATTTATTTAATTCCGAAACAATTTGGTCAACAGTAAGAAATTCGCCGCCATATTCCGGGGGAGAAAAGGAAATGGTGCCCTCCATTTTGTCCCTGCTGGCCTCGATGGTAATAGCCTCATGTTTCACGACAATATTCGTCAAAGTTGAAATTTTCGCCACGATGAAAGACTCTTCTGAGCTTAAAATCTCATTGATGGCCTCAAAATCCACTTGGCTGATTTTGTATTCCTCAATTTTTTTCAGCAAATCCTTGCGGGAGACCTTGGCGTCCTCGTCAGCGGCCTCGGAATTGTCGATAATGGCATATATGCCGTCTTCTCTTATGTCAAATTTCAGATTTTCCTTCGCCAATTTGTCACCCCATCTTCCAAAGCCCCTAAACCTATTGTATCAGAAAAACGTCATTCAAGCAATATGGACTTAAACCGCCCAAGCCTTGTACGCAGTTTAAGCATGGCCTTGGAATGTATTTGCGACACGCGGGATTCGGACACGTCCATAATTTTGCTGATTTCTTTCAGCGTCATTTCCTCGAAATAATACAATGTAGTAACCAGACGCTCTTTTTCCGTCAGCTTGTTCAAAGCCGCAACAAGCATTTCCCTCAGCTGTTTGTGTTCAAAAGTGTTTTCGGGGGTTTCAGAATTGTCGTCTGTAGGTTGCGCAGGGCCGCTTTCATGGTTGCCTTCCAAATAGTCATCCAGAGATATCAGGGCCATCAGCGACGACTTTTTAATTTCCTCGTCAATTTCCTCGGCGGGCACGCCCAGCTTTTGGGCAAGCTCTATATTTGTGGGCTCTCGCCCCAAATCAGCCTCAAGCTGAGAATATGCCTCATCCAGCTGCCTGCTCTTTTGGCGCAAAGTGCGCGGCACCCAATCCAGGCTGCGCAGACCGTCCAAAACGGCGCCGCGTATGCGCAGGCCCGCATAAGTCTCGAATTTTGCGCCTTTTTGATAATCGAATTTTTCAATGGCGTCAATCAGGCCAAAGATGCCATATGACACCAAGTCGTCAAAATCAACGGCATTGCCCACATATATGCTCATCCTGCCCACAACATATTTTATCATCGGGGCATAATGCAAAATCAGCCGGTCTTTGGCGGCGGCACTTTTTTCCTTGCCATAAACCTCCCAAGTTTTATCTATATCAATGTTTTCGGATTTGATGCTCACAAATAAACACGCCCTTGTAAAATTGTATCACCGAAAGTCAGGCAATATGTAGCCATATAGTTATGCCGTGGGCTGGTTTTCGGCGTTTTCTTCAGAATTTATGGCCCCATCGTCAGCCGCGGCGCCCTCTTCGGCGGGCTCTTGCTCTTTTGCGGCTTCAAAAAATATCCTCTTGCGCAGATATGTTTTGACAATCAAACCGATGGCATAAAAAGCCGCAAGCACAATCAAAAGACGCAGCAAAATCGCGGGCAGCGCCATTTCCAGCAAAATGCCCATAACCAAAAGTATCAATCCCGCAAGCAGAGCCAAAAATATCTCGAATTTTTCTGTCAGCATAAACCAAGTCACCCCGTCAAAATGCTATATCGTCTTTACTCCCTTGCCAATGGTTTTTATCACAAGAGAGCCATCAGCCGCAAAAAGCTCTACGGTGCGTCCGTAATTTTCACGCACATCGCTTGATACAACAGGTATGCCCATTTGCTTCAACACCCTCATGGCGGCGTCCACATTCCTATCGCCAATGCGCAGGCTCTCGTTAGAGCTGTCAAAGGCAAACATCTGGGCGCCGCCCGCCAATTTGGCCACAATGCGCCGCCTTAGCGCCCCCAATTTCTCCATGTCCTTCACAAGTTGCACAATGGCGGTATCAACAAATTTTGCGGCATTGGAATTTTTTTGAATTTGGGCGGCCTCCGGCAGCATACAATGGGCCAACGCCGCAATTTTGCTTCCGGGGTCATACAGGGCAATTCCTACGCAACTGCCCAATCCCAATGTCGTCAGCGCCCCGGGGTCTTTTACCAAATTCATGTCGGCCATACCAACCATCGTCATATTTCGTTTATTTACCATATCACATAACCCCTAGCGAAGTTAAGATTATGTTGAACGAATCCATATCGGGCACAAGGAGGAAAAAGCCGGATATTGAAGCGCAAGAGGGCGTGTCTATCACGGTATCTATAAAAAGCACGCCGTCGGCCATTTTTCCAAATTCTATGGCCGGCACGGAAAGTATGGCCGTGGCCATGTCAAGGGCCACAACGGGCGGTGTCGGCTTGGCCGTTTTGTTGATAAAGCCCGAAAGGGCGCCCAAATATGACGAGCAAAGTATATTTCCAATTTCTTGCAGGGCAGACTGCTCCATTTCATTGAAATTGTGAATATCGTCAGAATCTCCGCCCATAAGGCTGTTAATTAGGGCGCGGGCGCTTTCCGGCTTCACCAAAAACATCATCATGCCGTTGATGTCCCCAGAAATTTGCACCAAAATGCCAAAAACCAGCACTTCGTCGCCGCCCAAAATGGTGCCCACCTCTTTAAATTCTAAGAATTTAACCTCAGGCACAGTCATTTTCATCTCGGCATTTAACAGCGCAGAAAGCGAGCTGATGGCATTGCCCACACCGATATTGCCAATTTCCCTTAAAATGTCAATATGAATTTGATTGAGAGACTTCATGTCACTAATCACAACACGACACCCCTTTTCTTTGGAATATTAAGTTATTTTGCTGCCGGCGGCGCCTGCCTGAATTTTTTCTGCTTTCTTTGCTCCGCAAAGATAAAGCTGACAATTTCGTCTTGCGTGGCTTGCGAAACATCCAAAAACAGCGTCCGATATTGAAATTGCATATTGGATTTAGGCATATATTGCTTGTCCAAAATTTTGCCTTTAAGCAGCATGGCCGTGTTCCCCAGCATGATTGTACATTGTATCAGGCTGTCGGTCTCTATGTCCTCGTTTGTGATAAACCTGATGCCGCCGCCGCCAATATCCCTGATGATGCCGTTGTACATCGTCGAATAACCCCTGTTTTGCAGCAATTTTGCGGCTTCGTTGTCGCCTGTGTACATCACGGAAAATTTCATAGCCAACATGCATGTAAAACGAAAGAATTCTCGTCTTTGCAATTTAATCCCCTCATCCAGTATTTTTATCACCGCAAAATATTTCGCCTTTTCGCGCAAATATCCTTCAAAGCTGCACGTAAAGCTAATTAAATAGTCTTTTGTCTGCACCGTAAGGCGATAATGCTCGTCAACGCGCAAGTCAAGGAAAAGCCCGTCCTTAGACGGCGCATAGATGGACAGCACCCTCGCGCCGCCGCCAATCTTCGGAATGTCAACAATCTTGCTTTTAAATGTGATATTGCCTTCCCCTTCAAGCCTGACAATTTCAGCACTGTCACCTATCCTAATCATGCTAAATGCCGTAGGTTCCGGAACCCAAACGGCCTGGCCGCTGATGATGTGGTCGATTTTAGTATCCATAGCAAACATATGATGCACACCCCCTTTTCCTAAATTGGTTGTAAATTATCTTACCCCGAAAAAATATTAGCAAGCCGCCGCACAAAGCCCTTCATGCCCGTTGGCTCGTTTTCGCCTGATATGTCCAAAAGTTTATTGCCAATTCTTTCAATTTCGCGGGAAAAAACCGAATGTGGATAGGAAGTTATGCAGGGCGTCTGGCTTTTCACGGCCTTTACAAGATTGTTATCCAGCGGCAAAACACCTATAAATTCTAAGTCTATAGTCAAAAATTTCGCCGCCACACGCTGCAAATTCCGAAAAATTTTGGCCCCCTCGTCCTTGTCCTCCACCCGATTTATTACGATTTTAAAATTGGGAACATGCCCGCCCTTTTCCTTGACGGCCTTTACAAGCGAATATGAATCTGTGATGCTGGTGGGCTCCGGCGCACAAATTATGATGGTTTCGTTGGCTGCCGTTACGAATTTCAGCACAGAATCCGCAATGCCGGCCCCTGTGTCAATAAGCACCACATCGGCAATGGCGTCCAGCGCGGACAGGTTTTCAAGGACAATTTCCAATTGGTCGCCGCTGACGGTGGTCAGCCCCGAAAGGCCGCTGCCGCCTGAAATAAAGCGTAGGCCGCTGTCCGCTTCAGTTATGGCCTCAACAATATCCAAATTTTGGTTGATGACATCATGCATGCTGTGCTTCGGCGATGCGCCCAACAAAATCTCGATATTAGCAAGTCCAAAATCAGCGTCAACAATAACAACGCTTACATCCTGTTTTTGCAGATACAACGCCAGGTTTACGGTAAAATTCGTTTTGCCGACACCGCCCTTGCCCGATGTTACGGTGATAACCCTGGCGGGCTTGTGGCTATTCTTTTTTCTGAAATTAAGCAGATTCCTAAGATTGTTTGCCTGGTCCATCCTCTTCTCCTAAGCCTAAAAGACGCATGGCGACCTCATTGGGCGCGATGGTTTTTATGTCGTCAGGAACATTTTGCCCAAATGTTATATAGCTGAGTTTTTTGCCAGTCCTATGGGAAATATTCGCAATATTGCCAATTTTATTTGTCTCATCCAGCTTTGTGAAAATTATCCTAAAATCACAAATTTTGGAATAAGTCTCAACAATATCCAGCATGTCGTCATATTTCGTCGTCAACGACAGCACAAGAAACTTTTCGATGGCATCCGTGCTGTTGATAAATTCAGAAAGCTCCCTCATGTTATCTTCATTTTTGTGAGAGCGCCCCGCCGTGTCTATCAATATAATGTCGCATTGGGCCTTTTTGGCCTCTATATGTTCTTTCAATTCCGAGGGCCTGTAGGCCACCGACACATCAATGCCCAGGATGTCGCCATAGGTTTTCAGCTGCTCTATGGCCGCGATGCGATATGTGTCCGCCGTAATCAATCCCACATTCATGCTGCGGTTAAGGCTCAGGTCGGCGGTCAGCTTGGCGATGGTGGTCGTTTTGCCCACCCCCGTCGGCCCCACAAAGGCAAATATCTGAGGATTGCCCTTGGACCGCGCCGGTTGCAGCGCGGATGGCGCGCCAATAATCTTCACTATACTATTATATACTATTTTGACAACAAAGTTAATATCTAATTTTTCCACCAATTCTTTTTTATCAAGCTCGTTTAAAATTTCGCGGGCAAAATCTTCGTTCACCTGATTTTCAACCAGGGTGTTATAGAAAATTTGCAGCAGGTTGTTTTGATAAATCCTGCTTTCAGGCCCTTCGGGGCTTGCCACATGGCGCCCGACGGAAAGATTGCTTTGCGCCTTGGAAAGCATGTCGCTGGTAGCCAGCAGCATGTCTTGCAGCAGCTGAATCTTCTCCTCTTGGGCGGCAATTTGCACATCCTTCTTTGAAGATTCA
>JAITMW010000043.1 GCA_031277155.1 Clostridiales bacterium
TTCATATAGCGGCCCGAACATCAGATATCGGGCAGTGTCAAAATCGCTTTCCGCAACATATGCAAAGGCCCTTTCTTCCAGAATGATAAGGGTTGTTGAGTATTCCCCCGCCCTTGTAATTAAGTCCAATTCATTTTGCGGGGCGCCCAACTCTGCCAGGCGCGCTATGGCATTGCCGCGGTTTTGTGCAACCTCTACCTCATACCAATAGGCGTCATAATAATATCTGTCGCCAAATTGGACATAGTGCTGCGCCATTTGGGTCAAAAAATCAGACGCGTTCATCAATTGCAGGCCCAATTCTCTGTATTCTGCCTGTTCTTCAAAGGCGCGCTCCACGTCTTCATTCGCGTTTGACGACAAAAGCGTCAGTGTTACTGTGCATATTGACAACGTAACAAAGACCGCAACGAAAATTCTGACCATTTTTGAAATTTTCATTCGAGATTCCCCCCCACATGCTTTGATTTTTGGCCTTTCCACATATACACATCACTATACCACAAATAGCGACAACTGACAACATAATTCTTTTGGCAAACCCGGCTCTGGGAGAGAAGGGCTTCCCGTAAACAACCGTTGACTTTGTGTAAAGGCGGTGGTATAATTTGTCTCATAAATGGAGGCCGATTATTATGGAAGATGCCAGAATGTTAGAATTAATTGACATATTGACCCGTGCAAACCGCGCATACGAGCAAGAAAGCCGCGAAATTATGACGGATTTTGAATATGACGCGCTTTATGACGAGCTTGCCGCGCTGGAGGCCAAAAGCGGCGTGGTTCTGGAAAATTCCCCCACGCTGCGCGTTGGGCATGAAATTGTGTCGTCTTTGCAAAAGGTGCGGCATGATACCGTGATGCTTTCGCTGGATAAAACCAAAGACGTGGCAAAACTGGAGACCTTTTTGCATCCGGCGGACGGGCCTGTGGCGGGCGTGCTGTCCTGGAAGCTGGACGGCCTAAGCTTGGTGTTGAAATATGCCCAAGGGCGGCTGGCGGCGGCCATAACCCGCGGCAATGGGCAAATTGGCGAGGATGTGACGCATAACGCGCGATTTATACGCAACATCCCAAAAGAAATTGATTTTATGGGCAGCCTGACCCTGCGGGGCGAGGCAATTATCAGCTTTTCAGAATTTGCCCGCATCAACGAGGCCCTGCCCGCCGATGAAAAATACAAAAACCCGCGCAATCTGTGCGCGGGCACCATGCGCCAGCTGGATACGCGGGTGGCAGCCACCCGCAAGGTGGAATATTATCCCTTTTCGCTGGTGGCGGGGCCGGATTTCGCGCTAAAGTCGCAGGGGCTGGCCTTTTTAAAGCAGCAGGGCTTTGCCGTGGCGGAATATCACCTGGTGGACTCGGAGAATGTGGCGGATGCCGTGGAATATTTCAAAGATGCCGTGGCCGCCCGGGATTTTGCCACCGACGGCCTGGTGCTGACCTTTGATGATGTGGCCTACAGCGAGAGTTTAGGCGCCACGTCAAAGTTTCCGCGGGATTCTGTCGCCTTTAAATGGGCTGACGAGCAAAAGCGCACGCGCCTGCTGGACATCCAATGGTCGCCGTCGCGCACGGGGCTGATAAATCCCATCGCCATCTTTGAGGCCGTGGAAATTGAAGGCACAACGGTGGAGCGCGCCAGCCTGCATAATATCAGCATTTTGGAGGGGCTGTCCCTGGGCGTTGGCGATGAAATTTCGGTGTATAAGGCCAATATGATAATCCCGCAGATTGCGGAAAACTTCACCAAAAGCGGCCCTGCCGGCCCCCCTGACGCCTGCCCCGCCTGCGGCGGCCCCACGGCCATAAAGGACGAAAACGGCACCCGGACGCTGCATTGTATAAATGACACCTGTGTGGCAAAGCTGGTGCATACCATAACCCACTATGCCTCGCGGGATGCCCTTAATATCGAGGGCTTTTCCCGGCAGACCGTGGAAAAATTCATACGGCTGGGATTTTTAAAAAGCTATGCCGATATTTACAGGCTGGAAAGCCACGCGGAGGAGATTATGGCGCTGAAAGGCTTTGGCGAAAAGTCGTTTAACAAGCTGGTTGACGCCATTGAGAAATCAAAACAGGCAAACCTCGCCAACTTCATCTTTGGTCTGGGAATCGACAATGTGGGGCTTTCGGGGGCAAAGCTGCTGTGCCGCCATTTTGACCACAATTTGGACGCCATACGCCATGCCCCCGCCGAAGATTTTGCCGATATCGAGGGTTTTGGCGACATCATCGCCCAAAGCCTGCATAATTACTTTCGCAACGAGGACAATACGGCGATTTTGGATGCCGCCCTGCCATTTCTGAGCTTCATTAAGGAAGAGACCTTGACAGCCGATGCGGATTCCCCAATTTTTGGCAAGACATTTGTCATCACAGGCGATTTGGTCCGGTACAAAAACCGCAAAGAGCTGCAAAATCTCATAGAGGCCCGCGGCGGCAAGGTTTCCGCCTCTGTTTCCGCCAAGACGGATTATTTGATTAACAATAATGTCCTGTCGGCGTCGGCCAAAAACAAAAAAGCCCGGGAGCTGGGCGTGGCAATAATCACGGAGGAGGATTTTATAAACTTTAGCGATTTATAAAGCTGTAAATATCGCCGCAGACAATGTCCCGCAGGGCCGTATTCTGCGTAAAAATCAAATGGCGGCCGCCTTCGTAATATTTCAGCGTGGCGGCGGCGCCCAGCCTGTCTTTTATATATCCCGCGCTTTTGTGCCGCACGCTTTCATCGTCCATGCACTGCAAAATCAGGGATGCGGGCATGGGCATATCCGCTCTTGCCAGCAGACGTTTAGAGCGCGAAAGTATCCGCAAAAATTCCACGGCAGACTTTGCGCCGACTCTTGACGCGCTGTTCGCGTAATAGGCAATGCGCTCTGTGTCGCGCCGCATCACGTCCCCGGCGATAATCTTCACATTCCAAAAATATATGGGCGTGTTGATAAACACAATTTTACCAATTTTTTCCGCGCCAAACTCCGCGGCCAAATGCGCGGAAATAAGGCCGCCCATGGAAAATCCCATTAAGTTAATCTTGTCATATATGTCCGCAAGCTTCGCCACCTGGTCCCTTGCGGAGGCAATCCAGTCGCTATGGGTTGTCTGCGCAAGCCGCCTCTTTGTGCCGCCGTGCCCCGCCAGCGCCACAACATGGACATTTGCGCCCTTGGCGCGCAAAAAGTCTGCCAAATAGGCAATTTCGGCGGTGCTGCCGCCAAAACCGTGGATGATGATGTTTATCTCCGATTTCATGGATGATATCACCCCGTTGTTTCGTCAAGAAATTGCCTTACCATGGCATTTGCCTTTTCGGGCTGCTCCAAAGGCAGCAAATGCCCCCCGTTTTTAATGACAACCAAGTCTGCTCGGGCACCTGAACTTCGCGCCAAATCAACGGCACGCTCCATTTCATGCTGCTTCACCAAGGTGCTTTCCTCGCCCCGCAGCCACAGCGTCGGGCACCTAATCAGCCCAATCCTGTCATACAGGGTCCATTTTTGCTTAAACGGGCCTATGATGTTCAGCTGCCAGTCGTCCAGGTCGTTTTCGCCATGCTCAAATTTTCCGTTAATTTCGTCTGTAAGTATTGATATAAGCCTTGGCGCGTCAATCGGTTTTGTGCCGCCTGTATAAAGGGATTCAAGCAGCTTTTCAATTGCCACGGGGCCGGACTTTTTATACTTTTTGCTTAGATATCTCAACATGCCGGGGGTTTTTATGTAGCACCATGTTGTAAACTGTCTGTCGAGTTTTTCGCCCAGGCCCCCCGGCTCGAACAGGCACATGGATTTCACTTGGGCAGGATGCAACGAGGCATATTCGATACAGAGCCCGCCGCCCATGGAAAGTCCAATCATGCTGAAAGATTCAAGGTTCAGCTGATTGAATGTGGCGTTAAGGATATCCATCAGCCTCGTATGATGCAGATTTCCGGCCCAGGGCCTGGATTTGCCGTGGCGCGGCGTATCCACCGCAAAAACGTGATAATGCTGGCAAAGATACGGAAACATTTGGTCCCATATAAACCTCGCCTCATCATACATCGCGCCGTGCAGCATCACAACCTTCGGCTTTGCAGCGTCCCCCGCCTCATACACCGACATTTGACCGTCCAAAACGCTCAATTGATGATGCTTCAGGGCCGCCAAAGATTCAAAACCACCCGATTTCATAGGGCACCCCCCTTTAAATATGCGATTTCCTGCGCCGTCAAATGCCTCCACTGCCCCACTTTCAGCCCGCCAATGGCCAGCTTGCCTATGGCCGTCCGCTTTAGCGACACAACACGAATGTTAAGCCCCTCAAACATCTTGCGTATCTGCCGATTGCGCCCCTCTTTCAAGATGATTTTGGCCGTCTTTTTGTCGGCGCCAATAATTTCCAGCACAGCAGGGCGCGTGACATAGCCGTCAATTTCCATGCCCTCGGCAAAAGCCTGTGCAACACTGTCGTCCAGCGGCGCCGCCGTCTTGGCCATGTAAGTTTTCTCCGAGCCATGGCGCGGATGGGACAGCCTGTGCGCCAGCGCGCCGTCATTTGTCAGCAAAATCAGGCCCGATGTGGCAAAATCCAGGCGCCCGACGGGAAAAAGCCGCGCGCCGGAGATTCCCCCGACAAAATCCAGCACGGTCTTGCGGCCAAATTGGTCGGATGTGCTGGTGATAACGCCCGCGGGCTTGTTAAGCATGATATACACGGCCTCTTCGCTTTTGGACACCACAAGCGCGCCCTCGAAAAGCACTTCGTCCATTCCGGGCGCAACCTTCGCGCCGATTTGCGCAATCTCACCATTTACGGCAATCTTGCCGGCAATTATCAATTCCTCCGCGCGGCGGCGAGAGGCAATGCCGCAATCCGCCAGATATTTTTGCAGACGAACCTGTATCAAAACGCCAGAATTATGCCTTTATCATCGGCATAAAGCGACGAGGTGCCCCGCGTTGGGATGACAAAAATCTCTTTGAAATCAAAGCGTTGGCGAATAAGCCCCGCCAGTTGCTCCGCCAATGTCTGGTTGTTGCAATGGGATATCACCGCGTTTTCTCCGGCGGTTTTGCGCCCGCTGGCGCTGATAAGCGAAAGCATCTTCTCCAGCATGGCCTTTGTGCCGCGCACTTTTGCGTGAAGCGAAATTTCGCCATGGCCGTCGGCGCCCAATAATAATTTGACATTTAACACGCTGGCCAGCTTGCCCTTCAAGGCACCCAGCCGCCCATTTTTTATCAGATTTTCAAAGCGCTCCAACACAAGATATGTCTTCATGTTGTCAATGAAATTATTGACACTTTCGATTATCTGCGTCTTGGGCAGGCCCCGCGCCACAAGCTCGCGAATTTTCAGCGCCACCAGCGTCCCGCCGGCGGAGGCGCTTTTGGAATCAAACACATGGACGTCGGCGGGCACATCCTCGGCGGCTATAATCGCGTTGGAATATGTGGCGGACAGCGCGGCGGACACCGTAACCACAAAGGCGTCCTGCGTCATCGCGTTGGAAAAAGCCGCGGGCGTAACCGCCGCCGTGCCGACCTTTTCTTTGCAGGCCTGCATTTCCTCCATAAACGCCGCAATATTAAGGTTTGCGTCGTCCATATACTCCTTTTGCCCCAGCCGCAGATGCAGCGGCACCGTGACAATGTTGAATTTCTCCTCCATTTCGGGCGTTATGTCGCTGCACGAGTCGATGATGATTTTGTAGTCCATTGTTCTTCCTCCTTTTCATTGTTTTTATTTTACCGCAATCAACATTGCGTAAGGAAATATAATTTCAAATTCGCTGCCGCACTTTGTCTTTACTAAATCAAGAAATTTATCAACATCTCTTTTGATTGAATCATCAATATTTACTGCAAAATCTGCATTGCTTATGTTTACGAGAAATGCCATCGCCTTTTGCGCTGACCATTTTTCCACACCATGACACTCAACTTCTCTTGAATATCTAAATCGTCCAAAGGACTTTATTCTGTCAACATACGATTTTTTGTCATTATGAACCGGGGGAGCTTCCTGCGAATACCAAATTTCAGAGCATTTATTTCTTAGCGCGAGAAAGGCTTTTTCAATCTCCCAATCAATTATAGGGGGCAGCGCAAAATCATATATTGCCAAAACGCCGCCGGGCTTGAGAATCCTGTAAAATTCAGCCAAAGAGCTGTCAATATCCATCCAGTGAAATGCCTGGGAAACGGTGATTATATCGGCATAGTCCTCAGGGAGATTTGTCTCATTTGATACGCCTTTAGAAAAGGCAATGCTGTCACAGCTGACATTCTTTTCAGCTATTGTCCTCATGTCGTCATTCGGCTCTATGCCTATGATTTTGGCGGC
>JAITMW010000075.1 GCA_031277155.1 Clostridiales bacterium
TGCTGAAACACGGCTATCACCATGTAGTTTTTAAGCACATTTTCGCGGGCCGCCGCGTGGGGAATCGCCATATGAGGGGCGATGACGATATATGGGCCAAGCTCTTCGACGGCATCAATCATGGCTTGGATATAGCCCTCTTTAATAGAGCCGACCTCAAGCATTATGCGGCCGACAACACGAATTGCCTCTTGCCAGCTATGTGCGCCATGCTCAATATGAAGCACTTCTTTGCGGAATAATTCTTTCAAGTGTGACTCCTCCAATACAGCCGACATCCTAAGCTGATTGTACTATAGTGACGCCCAAAATGTCAAGCAAAATTTCATATTCTGTTCATATTCAAGCATTGCATACCAAAAGGCGGCATCTGCGCGGAATATGTTTTGTCGCCGATGGTACACTCGGCCCGCTGCGGCGTGGCGGCATTGTTCGCAAAGACCACGGTATGCGGGAAAACGGCACATTCTACATTTGGATTGTCGGATATGCCGTCAGTGATTGTGTTCCAGCTTGTCGCGTACAAAATCAGATTCATTAAAAGCCGCGTATTTTCGGCGCCATAGGCAAAATTCGACAGATATATGCCCACACCGCCGCGCCTGCCGGCCATATTCAGCGTTATCGTCGGGGTGCCCTCATGGGCGGCCAGCACCATTGCCTCGCCGTCTGTCAGGACCACATCCGCACGGGGCGCAATATGGGCGCCATCAGGCACAAGGCTGGGGATGGGCTCGGTCTCAAACTGCCAGCGGCCGTGGCAGGCCCGCTCGCCATTGTCAATGTCCACGCCCAGCACATGCGCCATGCGCAAAAAGCTGTGGCGGCCGGGATATGCGGAAGGCTCGCCAATGCCCATAAAGACGCCGCCGTTATGCACCCAGCATGTCAGGGCTTCTATAAGGTCCGCGTCGCCCCAATGCTCTCCGCCGCTCCACGCATCGCCCGCCGCGCCCGCGTTGATGATGACATTGATATTTTTCGGCACGCCGCCTCGCACATCGTCAAAAGACAGAAACTCCACATCAAAGGGCATACCGGAGAGGCTCTCCAGCACATGTATCAGCGTGTGGCGGTCAGTCTCATGAAAATGGCCGGAAAGGGTCCATGTGCGCAGCTTGCCCCAGGCGTGAAGTATGCCGACGCGCGGCTTCAACGTCATGGGCGCGCCCGTATCATGCAATGCGGCAATCTGCCTGAATTCGTCCAGGATGGTGTCCATAGCCTGAATAAAGTCGGGATAGCCCTGCGTCAGACTGAGATAGCCGCCCAGCCCGCAGCGCTCTATTTTTGCGCGAAGCAGGGCGCGCCGCGCGGTAATCCAATAATCCAGCGCATCCTGGCCCGGCTGCCCGCCCGGCGAAAAGGTGGCGGCACCCCCCAAGCCAACGGGGAAAAGATATGGATGAAAGCGTATTTCCCGCATGGGCACGGGCACATCGGCGCACAGCCGCACTTCATAGCCCGAAAACACGCATTTTATCAGGCCGTCAAAGCCAAACTCCTCAAAATGGCCGTTGTATGGCTCCATGCCCACCCAGCTGTCATCATAAAAGACATATGCCTTTTTGCCCGCGCCATGCACAATGTCTATCAGCCCTTTGCCTATATCCCGTACAAAGCCGCCGCAAAAGTCCATCCAGTCGCGCTTTTTTTGCGTTGGCACGCGATGGGTGGCGTTGTATTTGCCCTGGCGCACAAAATCCTCGGCGCATAGGGCATAGCCGTATTTTTTGGCAAAATCATCCAGGGCCTCGGGGCACACCGTGAAATCATAGCTGGCCCAATCCGTGAAAAGATGGCGATTGCGGGCATTGCTGCCCCAAATCCACGCAAAATTGTAAAACAGTGACGTAAAGCGCACCACATTTGTGTCGGGGTTTGCGGCGCACCAGTCTTTCAGCCAGTTTTCAAGATATTCGCGGCAATCCGGCAAATATGGATTAAGCTGCATCAAATGCTCTTTATCCCAATTGTTGGTAGTGTGATTGTACATCGAAATTTCTTCCCAGACGCGCCATGCCAAAAAACTCGCGGTATATTGCCGCCATGGTACTGTATGTATCACAATTGTGCCTTCATCCGCGTCATAATGCCATCTGTCCCTGTCAACAAGGGTGTCGGTGGTTCTGTCATATACCTGCCAATATTTCATTGCGGCCGCGCTGTCGTTAATCTCGAATTGCTCCTTGAAAAAGCCATCCATCAGCCTGACTATCAGCCGCGGGCTGCCCGCCGTCCGCGGCGCGGTACACAAAAATGTTTGCTGCCGCGCGCGGGGATTTTGGCGTATCCAGTCGTTATGCTCGCGTATAGGACAAATTGTGGAATATATGTCATATCCTGCCCGCAATATCTCCTCTGACAGCTTTGTCCCGTCAGAATCCCGTATAACATCCGCCCCCCAGCGTTTTGCCAGCTCCAGCGTCAGCTTTTCGTGGCCCGCCTCGCCGGGCAGCGTAAAATTCCCCTTCATCATATCACCACGCCCCCTTTGTCATTAAGCAGTTCTGCCAAAAAGGTCAGGGCCAGCCCTTGGCCCCAGCCTTGCACCCATTTTCTGGAAATTTGGCGATAGCCCTCCAGGTCACGCATAACTGCCGTGCCGCCCGATACATTAAGCAATCGCCCGTCTTCTGTGATATTGGCCAATATGCCCTTCAGCGCCCTTTGCGCATAGGTAGTGTGCAGCGGATTGCCGCTGGCCAGCATGGCCGCCGCGATGCCCGCCGAGGCCGAAAGCTCTTCGTAAGATTCCTCATCCACAAGCACGGTGCGCCAAAGGCCATTTTCGGTCTGCAATTCTTTCAGCGCGCTCAATTGGTCGCGCAGAGAGCAGTTGATGTCCATAAACTGCGGGTAAAGATAGGCCTCCGGCAGGGTGCGGCCAACCACGCTCATGGTATAGGCCGCCCAGGCATTTGCGCGCCCCCAGAAAAAGCCGGACATATGGTCGCGGTGCAAATGGTTATAGCCGTGATACCACAGGCCGTCGGCCTTGTTTTGCAAAAACTCTATATGCCAGTAATATTGATTCAGCGCGTCATTTATCAGCTCTTCATCCTTTTGCATCACGCCAAAACGCAGCATTAGCAGCGCCGCCATAAACAGTGTGTCCGCCCATGCTTGCTCCGGAAAGTCATTCTTGGATGAAACCGTGTGTTGCAGCACCTTCTCTCCAAAGCGCAGGGCGTCATGCCGCAGATAGTTTATCTTTTCCCGGGCAATGTCCAGATATTTTTCGTCCTGCGTTTCATCATACAGGCTAAGCAGGCAATGCCCCATGGCACAGGCATTGACATTGTGCGCTGGCAGGCCAAGGGCCATATATTCGTCGATGCGGGCGCGCAAAGGTTCCAGGTATTCCTCGCTGCCCGTGACGTCAATGGCCGCCGAAACGCCGTAATACGCCACGCCGCAGGGCCAGTCCCAGCGCAAATCCATTTGCATCGTCTTTTTCACCATGGCGTCCATGGTTTTTAGGATGTGGTCGCGGTCAAAGTCGATATTAATCATGATAGTCAGCTCCCCCTTATTTTTGTCAATAGTATATCACAGGAAAAAAAATATTGCAAAGACTTTGTGCATGTTGTACTTTGTCAATGCAAAATGCATAAAGCCCAGAAAGGCCCTGTATAAATCAGACAAAAATGAACAGTGTTTTGAGAAAATTTCGTCCTTTTTTTCTAAAAAAAACTGTGTTACAATGCTTACGACTGGTTCTTTTTCCAAAATTGTGAAAGTCCAAATAAGAAAGGAGATTAGAAAATTATGCAAATTAAAAAGAGGGTTTTGACAATCCTGTCGGGCTTTGTGCTGGCGTTTGCTTTTGCCGCCTGCGGTGTCGCTGACGACCCGACCCCGGCCGCAACCCCTACCCCTGAGGCAGCGCAGCCCGCGCAAGCAACCCCCACACCACAGCCTGAGCCTGCAGACGACCCTGTTGACATGGTTTTGGCCTGGTGGGGCAACCCAACCCGTAACGAACAAACAACTGAGGCCGTAGCATTATTTATGTCAGAATTTCCACATGTCACCGTTGAAGAGCAAACCGTTGGCTGGGGCGACTATTGGGCGCTTTTGGGCACCATGGCCGTCGGTGGGGACCTGCCCGATGTCATCCAAATGGACTGGGCATTTTTAGAGCAGTATGTCGGAAACAATCTGCTGGTTGATTTGCGCCCGTTTATTGACGATGGCACAATAGACCTCTCTGATGTGCCGCAAAGCGTTATTGAAACAGGCCGCATCGGCGAAGGCATTTATGCCGTATCCATCGGCATGAACGGCGCTTCTATGATTTATAACCAAACCCTGCTTGAAAGCATCGGCATCACAATGTCCCACAACACGACAATGGATGAATTTATCGAAATTGCGCGTCAGGTTTATGCCGAAACTGGCTTTAGAACCAACCTTGTTTACACCGACCCTTCAAATCCACTCGAAGTACATTTAAGGGCGCGCGGCATCACCATGCTTACACCTGAAGGCATGGGCGGCACCGTCCAGGATTATGTCGATTTCTTTGAAATCATCGAGATGGGCATACAAGAGGGCTGGCATATCCATCCCGAGGCCATGGTTGGCCGTGACGGCATGGAGCAAGACCCCATGGTTTATGGCGGAGACCCAAGCCAAATGTCTTGGATGGGCCTGTTTTTCTCCAATATGATGACGGGCATGATGAATGTGGCTCCGGAAGGGATGCAAATGGGCATGACTACATACCCATCCGAAAATCCGCAGCTTTCCAATTATATCAGGGCTTCCATGTACTTCTCCATCACCACACAAAGCGATAATCCGCAAACAGCCGCCGAATTTATCAACTTCTGGACGAATTCCATTGAGGTTAATCGCATCATCATGGCAGAACGCGGAATTCCGGCCTCTGCGGTGGTCGCAGATGCCATAGCCCCCGACTTTAACGAAGCAAATCAAATTGCCTCTTATTTCGTAGATTTTGTTGGGCAGCCCGGCAATTCCACGCCCGTTAATCCGCCAAGACCGGAAGGTGCCGGCGAAATTGTTGATAATCTGCGTCTTATGATGGAAAATGTCGGCCATGGCGCAATGACGGCCCAAGAAGCCGCCGAAGCGTTCTTTAACTTCGGAAACAGCATCTTGAATTAATCGCAATAATTAAGCCACATATACTTAAACACTTTGGGGGCAGGCAATTTGGCTTAGCCCCCAAAGTTTTGGAGAGGAGGCCAAGGCCAAAATGCAAAGCAACCCCGCAACCACCACCTGGAAAAACCCCTTGTCCGCCATAATTGCGTTTATCCACAGGGAAAAAATTGCGGCATTTATATGCTGCCTTCCCTTTGTCGTCGGGTTTTTCACCTTTTTGATTGTGCCCATGGGCATGTCTTTATATTATTCGTTTACAAATTTTAACATGCTGTCCCCGCCCACCTGGACAGGGTTTGACAATTATATCCGCATGTGGAACGACACACGCTTTTGGAGTTCGTTGCGCGCCACCTTCTATTTTGCCTTTGCATCCGTGCCGCTGCGCCTTATTTTCGCCCTGGCCATAGCGATGCTGCTGCTTAGGGCCAGGCGGTTAATCGGCATATATCGCGCCATGTATTATCTGCCGTCAATTTTGGGCGGCTCTTTGGCTGTGGCCATATTGTGGGGCAGGCTGTTTGCCATCAACGGCGTCTTAAACGAAGGCATCCTTGAATTTTTTGGCCTTAACCGCAACTTTCCTTGGCTGGGCAATGTAAACACAGCCATCTGGACATTGATACTTCTTGCCGTGTGGCAGTTTGGCTCTTCCATGCTGATTTTTTTGGCGTCCCTAAAGCAAATTCCGGAGCAGCTTTACGAAGCATCCAGCATCGATGGCGCCGGCAAAATTAAGCAGTTTGTCAAAATAACCCTGCCGCTGTTGACGCCCACCATCTTTTTCAATCTCGTGATGCAGACCATTGCGGGCTTTTTGGCCTTTACGCAGGCATTTGTCATCACCCGGGGCGAGCCAATGGATTCTACGCTGTTTTACGCCCTGTATATGTACAGGCAGGTCTTTGATTTTGGAAACGCCGGGTATGGCTCGGCCATGGCGTGGGTGATGCTGGCCATCATAGGCTCGATGACAGGCATACTATTTCTTACCAGAAGATTCTGGGTGTATGACGGGGGGTATACATGATGAGCGCAATAAGCATAAAAGACACGCCAAAGCGCAGAATAAAAAAAGGGACGATAAAGCACCTTATAGGCCAAATTGTCGTGCTTGGCATCGGCATAATAATGATTTATCCCCTGATATGGATGTTTATGTCGTCTTTTAAAGAAACGGGCACCATTTTCGAGACAGCGGGAGAGCTGTGGCCCAGGGTGTGGGTTCTCGAAAACTACTTCAACGGCTGGCAAGGCGTATCCAATGTCACCTTCGGCACCTTCTTTACAAATTCGGCCATATTGTCCGTCGGGGGCACCATTGGCGCGGTTATTTCCTCCGCACTGGTGGGCTATGCCTTTTCCCGCGGGCGTTTTGTGGGCCGCAAAATCCTGTTTGCGCTGATGCTAAGCACGCTTATGCTGCCGGCCCAGGTGCTTATGGTGCCGCAATTTTTGTGGTTTAACCAGCTGGGCTGGATTGGGACATATATGCCCCTTATAGTGCCCGCGTTTTTCGCGATTTCGGGCTTTTTCGTCTTCCTGATTACGAATTTTATGAACGGCATCCCGCGGGAGCTGGACGAGGCCGCCAGAATTGACGGATGCTCGTTTTACGGCATCTTTATGCGCATAATTTTGCCGCTGTCCGTGCCCGCCCTCATCACCACCAGCCTGTTTTCCTTCATATGGCGATGGGACGACTTTATGGGGCCGCTGATTTATGTGCGCCGCGTGGCGCAATTCCCCGCCAGCTTGGCGCTTCGCATGTTTGCAGACCCCGCCGCCGCAACGGACTGGGGCGCGGTGTTTGCCATGTCGACGCTTTCGCTGGTTCCGGCGGTGGCAATCTTCATTTTCTTGCAGAAATATCTGGTGGAAGGAATTTCCACAGCGGGCCTGAAAGGATAATTTATACTAACTCTAGAATTAGTATTATCGCTATTCCGTTTAAAAGACGCCCTCAGACTTCGATGAAACACCGTTGAAGCGTTCGTTGTTTCATCCTTGGTTTCGGCGAAGGTTCTCCGCCGAAACTTGGACTTCGGACGATTTTAAATCGGATTAGCTATACACCACCGTTCCCGCGTAAATAAAGCCTTTTTTGGCCGGGGCGTCTGCTTCCCGCGTATAGCCAAAGGTTTCGCTTTCCTTGAATATATGGCAGATGGCGATGCCTAAGTCTATCGCGCCCATTTTGCCCAGCATCAGCCCAAGAATCGGATTGGGCTTTTTGCGATAGCAATGTATTTTGCCATTGTCCGCCACAAAATACCAGCCCTGCACATTCATGCCGCTTGGGGCAAGGCGCGCCGCTTCCAGCCTTGCGTCCGCCCCTTCGCTGATTTCCGTCAGGGCTTTTCGCCTAAAGTCCGCAGACCCGCGGTGCAATGGCTCTGCGGGCTTGCCAAAGGACATGCATATCACAAAAGGCAGAGCCGACGCCTCTTTTTCCTGGGGCTTTGCCGCGCCAAGCCAACAGCAGCCCAGGCCATTTTCGGAAAAAAACAGGTCCAGCTGCTGGCCGATAAAGCCGATGTTTTCAAGGTGGCCGTCTTTTTCCTCGCTGCCGAAAATCAGATAGTGGGGCGCTGTCACATTAAACATCCCCTTTGTCTTTTCGGCAATCTCGATGGAATAGCTGATATCCGGATAAAGCGGCGTCAGGCTTTCAATTTGCGCCCGCACCTTATCAAGTGCGGCGGCATCCAGCTTTGCCATCACGTATTTTCGTATGGATTTGCGCTTGCGAATTGTTTCGTTCATTTTAATCACTCCCATCTGCTTTGTTTACAATGAAAATCGTGCCTTCTCGCTGATATCCCAGCTTGCCGCCATAATAGCCGTCCACATCGCTCATGATATAGATGGTATTACTCGGAAATTCCCGGCAAACATGCTCCATCATCAGCCGCCCATATCCTCTCCCCCTATATGCCGCATCCACAAGCAAATCGAAAATATACACCCCAAAGCCGCCGTCATCGCGACAGCGGACAAAGCCGCAGAGGGCGCCATTTTCAAATATCAGATATGTGATGCAATCTTGAAGGGCTTTTGAATATTTGGCCCTGTTGCCCCCTTGCCAATATTCCCACTCTTCGCCCTCTCTCTCCATAAGGGAAAACAGGGCGCCTTCATCTTTGGGGCCATATTTTCTGATTGCGGCTTTGCGCATTTTGTCACATCACCTTTGCATATATTTTCGGCCACAGTCACAGCCGGGGCATAAATATAACATAATTTGGTATAAGTTGTCAAGTATTCAACAAATCCTTGCCCAATACGATAAAATTTGATATAATCATGATAACGCATCGCGGCGAGGAGGATTTGCAAATGACAAACAAATTGCACTGTCCATGCCCGTACATAACCTGCCCGCGCCATGGAGACTGCGTGGCTTGCAGGGAATATCACAAAGGGGGCAAGACTTCATGCATGAAGGAAATTAATGCCCAAGAGCCATCGGCCAAAGGAGGAGCATCAAATGGAACATCTGAAAATTGACGATTTTAAGAATTACACATTTCTCAGCAATCTCAGCTATTCGCCCGGGGGCGAAAGCGCCGCCGTCCTAGCCGCCAAGGCCAATGACAAAAATGGATATCACAAGACAATTTTTGTTGACAAAGGCGATGGGTATTTCCCGCTTACGTCCGTCAGCGGCAATGTCGGGCAATATATCTGGCTGGACGACGCGCACATCCTGTTTTCCGAAATCAGAAACGAAGAAACGAAGAAAAAGCAAGATGAAGGGCGCGAGATAAGCAGCTTTCATAAGATTTGCATCCATGGCGGCGAGGCGGCGGCGGCCTTTGATGTGGAAGCCACTGTCACCGACATAAAACTTCGTGCGGACGGCTCTTTTATTATGAATGTGGTGTATGACGGCGCGCGGCCGTCTTTTGAGGGCAAATCCGACTGGGAGGCCGCCGAAATCCTAAAGCAGCTAAAGAAGGAAAAGAGCTATCAGGTGGTGGACGAGCTTCCGTTTTGGTTTGACGGCAAGGGCTTCACCAACAAAAAGCGCAGCCGCCTGTATCAATACAGCGCCGAGGGCAAGCTGACGGCGCTGACGGGGCCGCTGGATAATGTGCTGGATTATAAGCTGTCGCCCTGCGGCAATTACATATTGCTTGATTGCGAGATGGCGCCATATGAAATAAGCAGCGTAAAAAGCAACCTGTATCTGCTGGACATCAAGGGCGGCGAGACCAAAAAGCTGCTGGATGAAGATATGTTCATCGAGGCATTTGATTTTTACCGGGACAAATTTGTTCTTGCGGCCTCTAAAGGCGAAAATTACAATTTTCATGAGCATCCCGCCTTTTATTTGATTGACAAAGACGGCGCAATGCGGAAATTGTGCGATTATGACCGCTCCATCGGCTCCGCCGCCATGTCGGACAGCAAATTCTCCGGCGGCCATACCAGCATGGTGCATGATGACGGCTTTTATTTCTTGTCCCTGCACGATTTTCGCGCGGATGTGTTTAGGCTTTGCCTGAAAAGCGGCGAAATCAGCAATGCCCTAAACAGCGGCGGCAATGTGGATTTTTTTGACATCAACGGCGGCAAAATTATCTATGCCGCGATGAAAGGCCTTAGCCTACAAGAGATTTACGAAGCGGACGAGAAAAAGAGCAGCTTTAATGACGCGGCCCTGGCGGGCAAAAAGCTCTCTGTGCCGCGGCATCACGTCATTACGGACAAAGATGGCTATAAAATTGACGGCTGGGTGATGAAGCCCGTGGACTTTGAACAGGGCAAGACATATCCCGCTATATTGAACATCCATGGCGGGCCCAAGGCCGCCTATGGGGACAGCTTTTTCCACGAGATGCAATATTGGGCGGGCCGTGGCTATTTTGTGATGTTTTGCAATCCCCGCGGCTCTGACGGCAAGGGCAATGACTTTGCCGAAATTCGCGGCAAATACGGCACTGTGGACTATGAAAATATCATGCAGTTTGCCGACGAGATGTGCGACGAATATCCCGCCGTCAATCGGGCCAAAATGGGTGTTACGGGCGGCTCTTACGGCGGCTTTATGACCAATTGGATTATCGGGCAGCCCAAAACCGCCGACAGATTTGCCGCCGCCGCAACCCAGCGCAGCATCTGCAATTGGATTTCGTTCAGCTATGTCAGCGATATCGGCTATTTCTTCGGGCCGGACCAGCAGGGCGCCCACAATGTCACAGACCCGGCGGACGTTGCGGACAAAATGTGGCAACATTCGCCGCTGAAATATGCCGCCAATGTGACCACGCCCACGCTGATACTACATTCTGACGAGGATTATCGCTGCTGGATACCCGAGGCATACCAGTGGTTTACCGCCTTGAAGCTAAACGGCGTGGAAACGCGCCTGCACATCTTCCGCGGAGAAGGCCACGAGCTTTCGCGCTCCGGCAAGCCCGACCATCGTGAACGCAGAATTAAGGAGATTACGGATTGGATGGACAAATTTTGCAAATAAAGGATAAATCGGTTACGGGACGCCCAGGGGGCGTCCCGTTGTCGTTATGTCGCCATTTCCTTTTTCAATCTGTTGACCAATTTAGGAATGATTTTATGCATGTCGCCCACAATGCCCACGTCTGCCACCTCAAAAATGGGTGCCTCGGCGTTTTTGTTGATGGCGAATATTAAGCCGGATTCCTCCATGCCTGCCACATGCTGTATTGCGCCGGATATGCCGCAGGCAAAATATACATCGGGCCGCACGGTTTTGCCCGTTTGGCCAACCTGCCTGTCCTTTTCGCTCCAGCCTGAATCAACCGCCGCGCGCGAGGCCGAAACCTCGCCGCCAAGCTGGTCCGCAAGCTGGCGCAGGGTCGCGAAGTTTTCGGGCTTGCCCGTGCCGCGGCCGCCTGATATCAGGATATTCGCCTCGGTGATGTCCCGCGCCTCCTTTGTCTGCATCACGGTCTCCAAAATCTCCACATTGGCGTCATCGGGGCTAAAATCCACGGCAAAGCGCGAAATCTCTCCGCTTCTTTGCTCCGGTGTGCAAGCCAGCATCACGCCGGGCCGCACGGTGGCCATTTGGGGGCGATGCTGGGGACAAATAATTGTCGCCATAATATTGCCGCCAAAGGCCGGGCGCGTCATCAGCAGGTCCTTCGTCTCATTGTCAATCTCCAGGGCCGTGCAATCCGCCGTCAGTCCCGTTTTTATGCGCGCGGCAATGCGGGGCGCCAGGTCTCGGCCGATGGATGTGGCGCCAACCAGCACAATGTCGGGATTTTCATCTTTGATGACGGCGCAGGCTGCCTTTGTAAACGGCTCTGTCATATAATCTTTTAAGATTGCGTCGTCAACGCAGACGACCTTGTCCGCGCCGTGGTCTATCAACACCCGGGCCAGGTTGTCAATTTCATGGCCCATCAACAGCGCAACCACGTTTTGTCCCAGATGGCCGGCCAATTCCCTGCCTTTGCCTATCAATTCCAACGAAACCTTTTGTAATAGGCCGTCGCGCTGTTCGCAAATCACCAATATATTTTCGCTCATTTGAATGTAGCCCCCTTTACAGCACATAATGCTCTTTGAGCTTGCTGACAATAATTTCCACAGCCTCGTCCTCGGAAACCGCGTCATGCAGCGTCCCCTGGCCCTTGGCCGTCTTTGTGAAGGATTTTTTCACCCGGGTGGGAGAGCCCTTCAGCCCAATGTCCTTTTCATCAACAAAATCCTTGATATCTTCGTATTTCAGTATCTTCACCGGGATATCGTCATATGCCGCCACAACGCCGCCCACGGACATATATCTGGGCGTGTTGAGGGTTGAAAGGGCGGTAACAAGGGCGGGAAGCTTTATTTTGATTTTTTGATAGCGGTCCTCATAGTATCTTTGGACAATCAGCGCGGCCTCCTCGGGCAATTTCTCAATGTCCTGGGCATAGGATACCTGGGGAATCCCCAGATGCTCCGCAATTTGCGGCCCCACCTGCGCCGTGTCCCCGTCAATGGCCTGCCTGCCCGTGATGATAAGGTCATACCCCAGCATTTTTGCGGCGCCCGCAAGGGTTCTGGATGTGGCCCAGGTATCGGCACCGCCAAACAGCTTGTCCGAAACCAGATATGCCTCGTCACAGCCCATGGCAAGAGCCTCCCGCAGAGCCACATCGGCCTGCATTGGCCCCATGCTGATAACGGTCACATGACAGCCATATCTATCTTTCAATTCAAGGGCGGCCTCTATGCCGCACAGGTCGTCGGGATTGATAATTGAAGGCACGCCGTCGCGCAGCAACACGCCCGTCACGGGGTCCAGCTTAACCTCATTGGTATTGGGCACCTGCTTGATGCACACAATAATTCTCAATTTTCCATTTTCCATTCTACCTAACCCCCATTCCCGCAGCAACGACCATTTTTTGCACCTCGCTGGTGCCTTCGTAAATTTCCGTAATTTTTGCGTCCCGCATCATGCGCTCTATGGCATATTCGCGAATATATCCATAGCCGCCGTGCAGCTGCAAACACCGCCGCGTCACGTCGGAAGCCACTTCAGAAGCAAACAGCTTTGCCATGGCCGCCTCGCCGGAATATTTCTGGCCGGCGTCTTTCAGACAGGCGGCGCGATATGTCAACAGGCGCGCGGCGTCAACCTTGGTCTGCATATCCGCCAAATCAAATTGCGTATTTTGAAATTGGGATATGCGCTTGCCAAATTGCTTGCGCTCCTTCACATAATTCACCGTGATATCAATGGCGCCTTGGGCAATGCCCAGGGCCTGGGCCGCAATGCCAATGCGCCCGCCGTCCAGGGTCTGCATGGCAATTTTAAAGCCCTGCCCTTCTTTGCCCAGCAAATTTTCCTTGGGCACAATGCAATCTTCCATAATCAGCTCCCGCGTGGCAGAGCCGCGTATGCCCATCTTCTTTTCCTCTTTGCCGATGGAAAATCCAGGAAAATCCTTTTCGACGATAAAGGCAGAACAGCCCCGCGTGCCCTTGGACTTGTCCGTCATGGCGATGATGATATACACATGGGCGGCACCCGCATTTGTAATGAAGATTTTCGTGCCGTTTAAGACATAATTATCCCCATCCAGCACCGCCGTGGTCTGCTGCATGGCGGCGTCGGTGCCGGCACCGGCCTCTGTCAGGCCAAAGGCGCCAATCCACTGCCCGCTGGCCAGCTTTGGCAGATATTTTTCCTTTTGCTGCTGTGTTCCCGCCTCGTAAATGGGCGCGGTACACAGGCTGGCGTGGGCCGAAACCACAACGCCCGTCGTGGCGCATACCTTCGACAACTCTTCAACGCACATGGCATATGCCAAATTGTCGGCGCCGCTGCCTCCGTATTCCTTTGGAAAAGGCACCCCCATAAAGCCGTATCTGCCCAGCTTTTTGGCGGTTTCATACGGAAACTCCTCTTTTTCGTCAATTTCGGCCGCTATGGGCTCCACTTCATGAATTGCGAACTTTTGGAAAAGCTCTTGCATCAAAACATGCTTTTTCGACAGATTAAAATCCATCATAAACACCCCACTTTATCACATTTGCCGCCCAGGTATAGCCTATGCCGGCGGCAAGCATGACAATATTTTCACACTCTCTTATTATACCTTTTTTCAGCCCAAGATGCAAGGACAAAATTTGGTCCAGCTGCCCCAGATGTCCATAATCTTCCAGATATATACTTTGCTCCTCAGTCAGGCCATTTTCCGCCAAAAATGCCTCATGTGCCGAGCGTTTAAAATGCAAAATGGCCAGATAATCAATCTTTTTTGGGATACCGGATTTTTCAAAGGCCCTGTCAATGCATTTCGCCCAATTTTTCATGGAAACTTCCTTCAGCCTGTCTTTCATGATATCTGGCTCCATCACCTTCAGCACAAAATGCCGCGCAATATTTTCCGTCGTCACGGGATTTGCCGTCCCCCCGACTTCCACGCCCGCCGCCCGGGCAAGCAGACCATCGGAAATGATATGGCTGCCCAGCACAAGGTTTTTGCCCAGATTTTTTCGTAAAATTATGGCACCGCCCCCCGCGGCAAGGTCATATACAAACGAAAGCTCTTTATCTTCGTAGTCAATAAGGTCGCTGTTGCGATAGCCCCCCGCAATCAGCACGGTGCGCGCGTCCTCGTCCGCCATCAGGATGTCCTTGGCGATTTTTATGGCCTCCACACAGGTGCAGCATCTGTTTTGCACGTCAATGCCCCAGGCATTTTGCGCGCCAATCTCCTTTATGATATAGTTTGCCGATGTGGTCAGCGGATATTCCTTCCATTCCTCTGTGATGCACAGCACAATATCAACCTCGGCGGCGTCAATCCCGGCGTCTTTAAGGGCAATTTCTGCGGCATAAACCCCCATCTGCTGCGCGCCGTCGCCTTCGCCGGGGATGGTTTTTTGCACAATGCCCAATTTTTGGACAATGGCCGCCTCTGACCATGCGCCCTTTGTCGCCTCCGAAATTTCCTTGGCTGTCATGACATTTTTTGGAAGATATACCCCAAGGCCCATGATTCCAACATGGTTTCGCATTTTGAATTCCTCCATAATTACAACGCTGTGCTTACGCAATTGATAAAACCAACCGGCAAGGACGTGAAAATATCGGGCTGCTCATACATTGCGGCATGGCCGCAGCCCTCGATAATCACAAGTTTGGCGCCGGGGATGCGCTCGTAAATATATTTTTGCTGGGGCAGCGGCGTGAGATAATCCTCACTTCCACCCACAATCAGCGTTTTGGCCCCAATGTCCCCCAGCCCGTCACGCA
>JAITMW010000077.1 GCA_031277155.1 Clostridiales bacterium
CTTGTAAATATCGGCCACACGTGTTCTCATGCAATCTCCCCTAGCGTCGTTTTAGACTATTATACACCACTTTTCATCAATTTACCAGCACATAATTTATATTTAAGAGAGCGAACAACCCATTCCCCTCCTATGGAGGGAAATGGATGACAGCGCGCGCAACGCGCAATGGCCCGCCATCTTACAATTGTGTTACAATATCATTACAATATTGTTAAACTGTTGACTGCCCACCCCCCCCACTACAATAGGATATATACACAGGGTTAAGCGCGCCCTAAAATGCGTAATAAAAAAATGATGGAGGAATGTGATAATGAAGAAAAGAATGATTGGCCTTGCAATGGCCTTTTTGTTGATGTTTGGCGTAATTGCACCCTTTACCGTGGCTGCCTCAGCACCTGCAGAAATTTCACAAATAACCCAGCTGGATACTATCGCTTACGGTGAGCCGGGCCGAGTGACCTTCGAGTTTACCGGAGCCGGAGTCCCCGATGGTGACTATGTTGTGCATTTAACATGGCGGCCGGACGGACTGTCACTTTACGGCACGGAGATTGTTCAAGTGCATAACCCGTGGACTGGTGAATATATGGAAAGGGAGCAATTGGTTGTAGCTGTATCCGGCGGCGTTGGCAGATTTACCCTGCTCACGGATGGCACGGTGCCATCTACGGAAATGCGCCTTCATTTGTATTATGCAAACGAAAGCAGATTTTTTGAAGATGCGTTTGGGCACATAAATTTTGCTGTATCGGGCGAGCTTGCTCAAGCCGACAACATTGCCGCCCCCAGCGCATGGGCATACGAGGATGTAGCCCGCGCAATTTCTCTTGAGCTTGTCCCGCAATCCTTGCAATCCAACTACACCCAAGCCACCACCCGCGCAGAATTTGCGGCTCTTGCAGTAGCGCTGTACGAGACCGCAACGGGCAGAGAAATTGCCGGGCGCATGGAGTTTAACGATACCGATGACATCAATGTGCAAAAGATGGGATATTTGGAAGTTGTAACAGGCGTTGGTAATGACAATTTCGCCCCCGATAACACCTTGACCCGCGAACAGGCGGCCACCATGCTTGCTCGTCTGGCAGATGCCGCAGACCATCCACTGCCTCAATCAGCCCCAACCTTCGCAGACAATGCCCAAATATCCGATTGGGCCTTTGACGCCGTGGGGCAGGTGCAGGCCGCGGGCATTATGGGCGGCACGGGGGATAATAATTTTTCACCAGGCGGATATTACACAAGAGAGCAAAGCATCGTGACAATTATGCGGTTGTTTGATATTTTGGATTGATGCCCCGGGGCAACGTTGCAGGGGCAACGTTGTAGGGGCGGCGTTATGCCGCCCTGTCCCGGGGCTTTCGTAGGGGCGGCGTTATGCCGCCCTGTCCCGGGGCGAGAAAACCTCGCCCCTACAAATGGCGGCCCCACACCGCCTCTTCAATAATCCCCGCGTCAATAGGCAGCGCCATCTTCAAGCAAGCACCAAAAAAGTTTTGTGTAAGGAGGAATGATTATGATAAAACATATTGTGCGCACGCTATGCGCGGTGTTGGTGGTAGCCATACTAACCGGTTTTGTTCCCAATACCGGCCTTTCGGCTTCGACTTTGCCGGATACCCCACACCAAGTAGTAATTATAGCGGAAGTTTCAGTGCAAACTAATTTCGTACGTGAGCAAATCCCCCTTGGTTTTGAACCGAGTGTGTGGACATTTGGTGTTCCTAATGCTGAAATTGCTATACGTAGAGATGGTGTTTTAGTAGACACTCTATTTACTGATGGCTATGGAGAAGTATCTTTCCAAAGCCCTATACTGGGGGAGTACTCTATTCAATTGGTTAATGTAGAAGGGTATCGATTTATATCCGAGATAATCCCAGCAGAAGGAGAATCTCGAATCACTACCTACCTATTTATGCACAGGTGGTACGTAGTTCCAGTTGACCCTAGCGTTTCACTTCGCCAGAGCTTTCCTGAATTCACCTATGTGGTTAGGGAACCTTCCATGGTCACATTCGTTTCTGCCGATAATCCAACAATAGCAACCTTTGCCCCACCTCCGGAACAACCAACAGAATCAACGGATATTCGTGTGTCGGTAGATGGGGTGGTATTAGAGCTTGATGTCCCTCCGATTATCGTTGACGGACGCACCCTTGGACCATTTAGAGCCATTGGAGAGGCGCTTGGCGCGGAGGTTGACTGGGACAATGACAATCAGATAGCGACACTCTCAAAAGATGGTGTATCCGCAAGCATGACCATCGACAGTAATGTGGTGACTATAACCGAAAGCTGCGGAACGCAGAGGCATGAAGAAATCGATGTTCCCGCGCTCATTTACGATGGCCGAACTTTAGTGCCCGTGCGCTGGTTCGCCGAATTCTTTAGGGCTGATGTAGAATGGGACGGCGATGAACGAATGGTAATTATATTTTCCCCCACACCGCCTCTTCAATAATCCCCGCGTCAATAAGCAGCGCCATCTTCTCAAAATCCACATAAAGCTCCCGGTCGTCTTCCAGCTTTGGGACGACCTTGCGGATGATGTCATAGGCGGCGCCGGTGCCTTTGCCCAGTGTTTTGTCATTATCGCCCAGGTCTATGGCCTGGCAGGCGGCGGCAAGCTCTATTCCCACCACCCGTTTGGCATTAAACAGGATTTCGGCGGCCTTTCTGGCGGCGATGGTGCCCATGGACACATGGTCTTCCTGGCCCGCCGACGACGCTATGGAATCCACGCTGGCGGGATGGGCCAGCACCTTGTTTTCGGACACCAGCGATGCGGCGGAATATTGGGCAATCATATAGCCGGAATTTAGGCCGCCATTTTGGGTTAAAAAGGCGGGCAGGCCCGACAGCACGGGGTTTACCAGGCGCTCTATGCGCCTTTCGGACACATTGGCAATTTCTGACAGGGCGATGCCCAAAAAGTCAAAGGCAAGGGCCATGGGCTGGCCGTGGAAATTGCCGCTGGATATGGCCGCATCCTCATCCGGCAGTATTATGGGGTTGTCCGTCACAGAATTTATCTCAACCAGCAGTTTTTGCTCCACATAGCAAAGCGCGTCCTTGCTGGCGCCATGTATCTGCGGCACACAGCGCAGGCTGTAGGCGTCCTGGATGCGCTTTTGGCCTTGGCGGGTGGTTCTTTGGCTGCCCTCCAGCAATTTCAGCATATCAGCCGCCGTGTCCATCTGTCCCTGATGCGGGCGCAGGGCGTGCAGGGCGGGGTTATAGGCATCCACAATGCCGTTTAATGCCTCCATGGACAATGCCGCGGAAATATCGGCCAGCATCATTAGGTTTTTGGCGTCATGCACAACAAGGGCACCAACGCCGCACATCACCTGGGTGCCGTTTATCAGCGCAAGGCCCTCTTTGGCGGCCAGCTCTACGGTGGCGATGCAGGCCTTTGCCATGGCCTCGGCACCGGGCAGGTATTCGCCGTTATAGCGCGCCTCGCCCAGGCCAATTAGGGGCAGGGCCATATGGGCCAGCGGGGCCAAATCCCCGGAAGCGCCAAGGGAGCCCTTTTCAGGGATGACGGGATGCACGCCGGCGTTAAGCATGTCCACCAATGTTTGAAGCACCTCTGCGCGTATGCCCGAATATCCTATGGACAGCGCGTTTATCCGCAAAAGCATGATGGCGCGCACAACCTCATCTGAAAAGAGCTGCCCCACGCCGCAAGCATGGCTGACAATTAAGTTGCGTTGCAGCTGCTTCATTTCATGCGGCTGGATGGCCACCTTGGCAAACTCCCCAAAGCCCGTGGATATGCCATATACCTTGCGCCCTTGGTCCAAAAGCTGCTCTATATAGGCGCGGGAGGCTGCAACGTCCGCAAGGGCCTCGGGCCGCAAGGCGATTTTTGCGCCATATCTGGCCACATTAACTACATCGGTCAGCGTAAGGCTTTTGCCGTCGACAAAAATCTCGCTCATGATAATTTTCCCCTTTTTTATGGTTATTTTGCTGTTGCATAGCTGTAATTGTTATGGTAGAATAATAAAAGAGGCAATCCTTTGGCCGCGCCCAAAATCGGGCGCAGGCGCGAAAGCGGTTGGCTAAGTTAATGGTTACTAAAAATAACCGCTCATTTTAGCCGGTGGCGGTTATTTTCTTGCCAACCGCAATGCTTTTTTGATTGTCTCGCTTCACATTATACATTATTTCCCCTTTTCTTACAAGAAATTTTCCCGCTTGTGCAATACCATTGCTTCCTTGACAAACCGCCCCTTTTCCTTTAGTATTATCTTACAAGAGTTTAAACCAAATGTAAAGAGGTGATTGTATTGACTATTATGCTGAACAATGCCACTCTGCCGGATTATCCCGCTTTTGCGCCGAATATCCGCCGCGCCCCCAGCCGCGGCTTTCGCCTGACACAGGCGCAGGCCCGGCAGGCTTTGCGCAATGCCTTGCGATATGTGCCAAAAGAATTGCATGAAGCCCTTGCACCCGAATTTATGCAAGAGCTTGCTACACATGGTCGCATTTATGCCTATCGTTATCGCCCCGCGGGCCGCATTTATGGCAAGCCAATCGACGAATATCAGGGCAAATGCCTGGAAGGCAAGGCTTTTCAGGTGATGATAGACAATAATCTGGATTTTGACATCGCGCTGTATCCCTATGAGCTGATTACATACGGCGAAACAGGCGCCGTATGCCAAAATTGGCTGCAATACCGCCTTATCATGCAGTATCTTCAAGAATTGGACGAAAACAGCACGCTGGTTGTGGCCAGCGGCCATCCAATGGGCCTTTTCCCGTCAAATCCCGCGGCGCCGCGGGTAATAGTCACAAATGGGCTGATGGTCGGCATGTATGACAATCCCAACGACTTTGAAATCGCCTCGCAAATGGGCGTGGCCAGCTATGGCCAAATGACGGCAGGTGGCTGGATGTATATAGGCCCGCAAGGCATTGTGCATGGCACTTACAACACTTTGCTTAACGTGGGCCGCAAGGTGATGGGCTTTGATATTGACGACGATCTGCGGGGCAAGCTTTTTGTCTCCAGCGGCCTGGGCGGCATGAGCGGCGCGCAGCCCAAGGCAATAGAGCTTTGCGGCGGCGTGGGCATCATTGCAGAAGTAGACCCAAGCCGCATACAAACCCGCCTTTCCCAGGGCTGGGTGCGGGATGTGTGCCACAGCCCACAGGCGGCCTTTGAGCTTGCGCAAAAATACATCGAGGCCCGCGAGCCTTATTCTATCGCATACAGCGGCAATATCGTGGACCTTTTGCAATATGCCGTTTTGCAAAAAATTCATATCGACATCTTGACGGACCAAACCAGCTGCCACAATGTGTATGACGGCGGATATTGCCCGCAAATTTCTTTTGAAGAGCGCACAAGGATGCTGGCGGAAAATCGTGATGAATTTATCACGCTGGTAAATCAAACCCTGCGCCGCCATTTTCAATGCGTCCAGGCCCTGTGCAGCCGCGGCACATATTTTTTCGATTATGGCAATTCCTTCCTAAAGGCCGTGTATGACACCGGCATGAAGGAAATCAGCAAAAACGGCGTGGACGAAAAGGACGGCTTTATCTTCCCGTCATATGTGGAGCATATCCTGGGGCCGGAGCTGTTTGATTACGGCTATGGGCCGTTTCGCTGGGTATGCCTTTCGGGCAATCCGAAAGACTTGGAAAAGACCGACGCCATGGCCGCCGCCTGCATAGACCGCCACCGCCGCCCCGCCGACAACGACAATTATGTGTGGATTACTGCCGCAGCCCAAAACAAGCTGGTGGTGGGCACGCTGGCGCGCATATTATATCAAGACGCCGAGGGCCGCACAAAAATCGCGCTGAAATTCAATGAAATGGTGCGCAATGGCGAGGTTGGCCCCATCATGCTGGGGCGTGACCATCACGATGTCTCCGGCACAGATTCCCCCTTCCGCGAAACCAGCAATATCAAAGACGGCAGCAATATCATGGCGGACATGGCCACCCAATGCTTTGCCGGCAACGCCGCCCGGGGCATGTCCCTGGTGGCCCTGCACAACGGCGGCGGCGTGGGCATAGGAAAATCCATCAACGGGGGCTTTGGCCTGGTGCTGGATGGCTCTGCCCGCGTGGACAAAATCATAAAATCCGCCATGATGTGGGATGTGATGGGCGGCATCGCCCGCAGAAGCTGGGCCGGCAACCAAAACGCCATGACCACCGCAAAAGAATACAACGAAAACCACGCCGGGCATATCACCCTGCCCCATATTGCCGATGATGAGTTGATTGCGTCAATCGTACAAGATTATGGAACCACTTAGGCAAAACAAACGTCAAATAAGTTAGGAGGTGTACAATGGAGACAACCATCCAAATCAGCATTGACAGCAAATTGAAAGAATCCGCGGATTCTCTGTTTGCTTCTTTGGGGTTGGACACGGCCACAGCGCTGCGAATGATTTTGGTGTATACCTGCGAGACAAAGGATATACCGCCCGCAATCACGGAATATGCCAAAAAAGATTGTGAAGATCTGGAGATAATCCGCCAAAAGCGTCTTGCGCTTAAAGGAAGTATGAGAGGTGGAATTTGGATGTCAGATGATTTTGACGCGCCTTTGCAAGAAATGGAGGAATATATGTGAAATACTTGCTGGACACGCATGTTTTCCTTTGGTACACCGATGGTAGCCAAAAATTATCTGAGGCTGCCGAAAACTTGATAGACAATCCAAATAATGTTATTTATTTTTCTATTGCCTCATTATGGGAAATAGCGATAAAGATTGGTATCGGGAGATTGGACCTTTCTTTCAATAGCTTGATTTCCAGGTTGGAAAATTCCGGTTTCTTTGTATTGCAGCCGCAAAGCAGTCACCTGGGCGGGATAATTAACCTGCCGCCAATCCACAAAGACCCCTTCGACAGGCTGCTAATCGCAACTGCCCTGGCGGAAAACATGACAATACTCACCGCAGATGAAAATATCCACAAATATGACGTAAATTGGATTTGGTAAAATCCTACAATAAATTGAGGAGGGATAACATGAAAAAATCAAAACTGTTTACGGCGATATTCGCCATCATTCTTGCGGGGGTTGTTTTTGCCCAGCCGCTTGCCGCCAACGAGACATCCACCATAAGGGTTAGCGGCGCCGCGTCTGTTACCATGGCGCCGGATGTTGCCGGAGTATCTTTTCGCGCTATCACAACGGACGATGACCGCCAAGTTGCCATCACAGACAACAACAATCTTATGGCCGATATTTTGCAGATATTAAGGCAGCATGGCGTTGAAGATGACGATATGCGCACATCGGCGTTTTCTGTCTGGCCCCATTTTGAAAATGTCCGTGTGTGTAATTATGATGTCTATGGTCGTCGCTACGGTCGCTGGCGTAATGTTCAGACAGGCTAC
>JAITMW010000097.1 GCA_031277155.1 Clostridiales bacterium
CTGTCTCTTTGTTGCGGGGAGTGTTAATGCTCAAAATCCCCATATTTTCATAGGTTTCGTCGCTGGTTTCGATTGTGACGGGCTTTTTCTTTTTGTAGAGGCGCATTAGCTCATAAAGAGTGTCCTGCACCCTGGAGGGGCCTGCGCCAAGCCGCTGCTTCCAAGTGACAGGGGTGTTGGTGAGGTGGACCGTGACTGTTAATGCCAGCGGCTTTAGGATTATGGAATCCGACACGGAAAAGCCCTTTTCGGTGGGGTAGGCCGGGATGTCGGCGCTGCTGTCATCGGCGGCCTCGATAAAGGCGTCAAATTCTATTCCGTCAATGCTGATAGGCTGTGTTGCTTTTGCCATAATCTCGCCCCCTAGCGTATGAATGTCAATGCCCGCTCTAAAACATCCGTGGTGTCGTCGGCGGCTCTGTCCATGGCCTCATAGCTTTGGACTTGAACATCCCTTTCGCCGTGGAAGTCGTTGTCTTGATTTACTTCCACATTGATGGTTGTATTTCTGTTTTCGACATAGGATGAATAGGTGTTTGCGGCCTCCAGCACCATTTCCCTTTGATAGCCCGGTGATTGAATGGTCGTCACATCGCGCATTGCATTAAAAATATCTTCGGTTTCGCCGGCGTCAAACACATGGCGGTTTCTGGCACCCGTGATTAATTCCGGGCCATCCTCGCCGGCAATGAAGGTGTCGGGGGTTGGCCCGCCGCCGCTCTCATATCCGGGCGGATTGCCGCCGCCCCCAAACAGCCCGCCAATGAAACTGCCTATGCCGCCCACCACATTGCCTATAAAGCCCACTATGCCGCCCAAAATCTCAAAAATGGGCCGCAGCAAGCTCAATATGGGCTCCAATATGGATAAAACCGCTTGCAAAAAGCTGATAAGCGGCGGTAATATGACGCTTACAAGGCTCATGACCAATTCTATAATCGGCATCAAAATGGGCAAGATGGCTTCAATCAGCGATAAAATAAGCGGCAAAACCATCTCAACAATGGTCAGTATCAGCGGCAGCAGCATGTCAATCAGGTCCAGGATAACTGGCAAAATCATCTCCACAATCTGCATTAGCAGCGGCAGCGCCATCTCTATCAGGCTGATAATAACAGGCAAAACGGCCTCTATTATCGTGAAAATCAGCGGCAGCAGCGTTTCGATAAGGCCAATTATTACAGGCAGCAGCTGCTCGATTATCTGGAAAATGAAGGGCAGCAGCCGTTCCAGCAGGCCGATAATTACGGGCAATATCGCCTCAATGATGGTAAACAGCACCGATACCAGTGTTTCTGCTACTCTGACAATTAGGGGTATCAATCTCTCCCCAACCTCGACCAGCACCGGGATAAGCTGCCGGATAAAATCCATTATGGGCGGCATAATCCTGCGGATTAAGTCCATAAGCAACGGTAGAAGCAGCTGGAGGGCATTTACTAAAACACCGCCAAATTGCCGCCCTAAATCCAAGAGAAATGGCAACATGCCCCTGACGGTTTCCAGCAGTCCATTTATAAGCTCTCGGACTGCGTCGGCATCTACGCCGAATTTCTCAAGTATTGCCCCGAATAATGAGCTGTCGCCCCGCATAAAGGCGATAAAATCGTCAATCAGCAGGGCAATCAAAACAAAAATAGCCGCGAGGGCCAAGGTCTTAAGATTTATCATTGTCAGCCCGCGGCTGACATTTGACAGAAAACCAAGAATTTTTTTGGCGTTTAAGGCCAGAAATATTGCCCCTGCGGATATGGCTAAAAGCCGCATGAGGTTGCTGATGCCGCCAAGCCTGTCCGCAAGCCGCAAGAACCAATCCATCAGCCTCCGCAATGTGAACATTACGCTGTTGAATCCGTTGACCATGGCTCTGGCCAGTGCCCGAGATATGCCCATGGCAGAATCCATATCGGCTACAAAAAGGCCCCAGCCATTGCGGATATTGCGCAGGGCATCACCAATGGTAAGGTCAATTTCGCCAAAGCGGGCGTTAATGTCGTCCGCGCTGTCCAGGAATGAATTTCTTAGGACATCGGCCGAGATTTCGCCGCGTCTTGCCATTTCTTGCAAGGTGCCTGTGGAAACGCCCAGGGATTCGGCCAGTCTGTTGGCCATATGGGGCGCATCCCGAAACATCGTGGTAATTGTTCGGGAGCTGATTTGGCCTTTTTGCAAATCCATGGCCATATAGCGCGTGAGATAGGCCGCTTTTTCCTGCGATTTGCCCGCCGCGGCAAAATCCCTGGCCATCAGCGTGGCAAAATGCGCCGCGTCTTCGATATTGTAAAAAACATCCCTGTTTTGTGCAAGGCGTGACACAGTGTTTGCCATGACAGAATAGTCCTGCCTTGCGTCATTGGCCGCGCGCTTAATTATCTGCTGAATTTCGGCCTGGTCGCCCAGACCGCGGGTCGCATCCCGTATCATATCATTGATGCCGCCAAACTCGTCGGCAAGGCGGCCCATTTGTACGAATGAAAAGCCGATTCCAATCAGGCCCAGCAGCCTTGTAGCCATGGAGTGGATGGAGCGGATGCTGCGCTTGGCGTCCTGTTCGCTCTGACGATTGACCTGAAAAGCGACTTCGTTGCTTTGCAGCGCTTCGGCTGCCCTGGTCAAATCGTCGACACTGTCCAAAACTATTGATTTTGAATTTAGGTCCACGTCAAAGCCAACGCCGTTTTCTTCTAAAAGTTCGGCAGCCTCTTTGATATCATCAATGGTGTCAAAGATGATTTTCTTGGAAGCCTCGTCAATTTCAAAGCTAATTCCGTCGCCCAGGTCTTTCATGATGGCTTCGGCCTTTTCCTTGCTTGCCTTGTCGACTTCAAAACCTATTTCATTTTTGCCAAGCAGCTTGGAGGCGGTGGCTTCAAGGGATTTTATGCTGTCATTGACTTTTTTCTCGGTATTTTTGTCGATTTCATAGCCAAAAGCAATCATTATATCGCGAATTGTCAAGCCTGCCGCCTCCTTCCTTTGCCGCGCGTTTTTGTGACCTCCTCAATTTTTGCGGCCTGTATGTCTTGGCCCATGTGGTATATGGCGAACATTTTCAAAGCCTCGTCCAGGTCGTAATATTCTTCAAGCTCTGCCTTGGTGGCGACCTTCATGCCCACCATGGCCCACAGGCGCATTTCTAAAAGCTCAAACTGTTCAATATCTAGCTGGCCATATTTGCGAATTTCGTCTGCACCGCCTCTAGCAGGCCTTTTGCGTCGAGGTTTCCAGATGGGCCGACGAGCTTCTTGAAAAAACCGCTGAAATTTGCGGCAATCACATCCCATGCCAAGATGAACATATCCTGGGTGTCGCCGCAGAACACCTCGTCTGCCAAGTCTTCATCCAGCTGTTTCGGCGCTTTTTCGCCCTCAAGCTGGACGGAAATGTTGTTGTGGGTAACAAGCAGCTGCTTTAAAATCCTCTCCAGCTTTTCGCCGGAGATGCCGTCGGCAACAATGGGAAGCACCTTGGATACGTCAATGTCGACCAGGCTGACAGCCCCCCGGGCATGTTGTGCCAATGATGCAAAGCCGCCGATAAGAGGAACCATAAAATGCATCACATCGCCGCCAAGCCGCGCGGATGTAAACGCCCCAAAGGGCCGCACATAAAATGTGTTGCCGCCCAGCTTCCGCTCCTTTTTAATGTCCATTCGTTTCATTCGTCATCCTCCAGTCATTATTCGGGCTGCTCCCATTCGGCCTCGCCTGTCTCAAGCGTAATCTCCATATCGGAAGATGTCTTGCCAAATTCGTCAGTGGGCATGTTGTCGACCCAGGTTTCTTTTGCCGAAAAAATTAGACCTCCCTTGAGGTCCTTAATCAATAGCGGGAACATTCCTTCGCCTGTTTCATTGTCCATATTGTACATGCGCCTGAAATATGGGATTGAGGGCGAATTCCAGTGCAGCGATACAGTGACCGTGGCCGTGCGGTCCGGGTCAAGAGAGCGGGTCACTTCGCCATACGCACTTACAGTTTTGTT
>JAITMW010000146.1 GCA_031277155.1 Clostridiales bacterium
CGCCGTCGGCCTCGACGGCCACCAGCTTATAGACGCCGCCAAAGGCGGGGCAGTCCTTTGAGGTTATCAGAGAGGTGCCCACGCCCCAATTGTCGATTTTTGCGCCTTGCAGCTTCAGCGACTGTATCAAAAATTCGTCCAGGTCGCAGGATGCCGTAATTTTTGCGTCAAAATGCCCCGCGGCATCCAGCATTTTGCGCGCCTCTTTGGAGAGATAGGCAAAGTCCCCGCTGTCCAGGCGTATGCCGTAATATCCCATGGGCTGGCCCTTCTCACGCATTTTATCAAAAATTTTTATGGCATTGGGCACGCCGCTGCCCAATGTGTCATATGTGTCAACCAACAGCGTGCAGCGGCGGGGAAAGGCGGCGGCATAGACCGCAAAGGCCTCAAGCTCGGTATCAAAAGACATAACCCAGCTGTGGGCATGGGTGCCCTTCACGGGTATGTCAAACATTTTGCCCGCAAGCATATTGGATGTGGCGGAGCAGCCGCCGATAACAGCGGCGCGGGCGCCATACAGCGCGGCATCGGTGCCTTGGGCGCGGCGCGCGCCAAATTCTATCACCATGTCGGTGTCTTCGCCCGCCGCGTGGCAAACACGCGCGGATTTTGTGGCGATTAGGCATTGATGGTTGAGAATGTTGAGCAGGGCCGTCTCTATCAGCTGTGCTTCAATAATGGGGGCGGTGACAATGCAAAGCGGCTCTCTCGGGAAAACCACGGAACCCTCGGCCATGGCGCAGATGTCGCCCGTAAAGCGAAAATCGCGCAGATATTCCAGAAAATCATCAGAAAAAATGTTCTGGCTGCGCAGATATTCCAAATCGTCTTCATTGAAGCGCAGATTTTCGATATATTCAATCAGCTGCGCCAGCCCGGCCATGATGGCAAAACCGCTGCCGCCGGGATTTTCTCTGTAAAACATGTCAAACACAGCGCGCCTGTGGCCAAGGCCGACCTGAAAATAGCCCTGCATCATGGTCAGCTGGTAAAAATCGGTAAACAAAGCATGATTTGTCATTTTTCCTCCAAGTTGAGTATAGTGGATGCTATCATAATATATTTTTTCGTTTACATTGTCAATGTTTTTGTGGTAAAATAGTGTTAGAGATTGTGCGGAGGTTGCATATGCCGGAATTGACAAGATTTAAAGGCATTGTCATTAAAATGTATTTCGAGCGCGGCTCGAAGCATCATAAACCGCATATACATGCGCAATATGCGGAATTTAAAGCGACCATCGCTCTTGACGGTAATTTACTGGCAGGCTCTTTGCCATTAAAGCAGTTTAAGATTGTTGTAGGCTGGTTGGCTTTGTATGAAGATGAAGTTTATGAAGCATGGCACAAAGCTGTGCAGGGCGAGCATTTTGACAAACTGCCGCCGTTTTAATATGGACAAGGAGGCCCCATATGTATATAAAAAATGGTATTGTTTACGCCGGAGAGCCCGCGCCGATGCTTGGCGTAGAGGCTGCCAAGGTTTTGGACGACAAGATTATTATCATAACCTTTGACACCGGAGAAACCCGTCTGTTTGACGCCACCATTTTGCTGGATGGCCCTGCGTTTCAGCCTCTTAAAGACGATGAAATTTTTAAGGCGGCGAAGGTTGTCGGCGGAGTCTTAACTTGGTGTGACGGGACAATTGACATATCTGCAAATAGCCTATACGAAAACAGCTATCCCTATCAATCGCCCGATTCCGAAGCGTGGCTTTTCATGTAGAAATCGGCTTAATATATTGCAGAAAGGAGGAAAAATCCATGGCCCTAAACGTAATTTTCTTCATTTGCCTCGGCGTTGGCGCGGGATTTGTCGTGATAACGGCGCTGCTTGGCCAAATTGGCGGCGCGCTGGACATTGACGGCGCGGCGGCGTCGCCCTTTAAGCCCATCCTCATCGCCTTTTTCCTTACGGTGTTTGGCGGCTTGGGGCTGATTTTTACGCCGATATTTCCCATGGCGTGGATGGCCATCAGCATTGCCGCGGCGGGCGGCCTGGGGCTTAGCTGGCTGATTTATCGCTTTGTGGTTGTTCCGCTGTATCGCTGGCAAAACACCAGCGCCCACGAGAGGCAGAGCATCATCGGCGTGACGGCAAAGGTGACAGAGCATATACCCCAGGGCGGCTTTGGCAAGATAACTTATACCTATGAGGACAAAATAATGTCCGGGCCGGCCAAAAGCGAGGATGGCAACGAAATCGCCAGAAACACTGTGGTAGAAATTATGTATATCGAAAAAAACACCTATCATGTGCGTGAAAAAGTATAGCTCATACATATGGTGAGCTATAGATTACAATAAATAATATACGGAGGTATTGACCATGTTTGAAGGAATTGATTTTGGCACCATTGGCGTTATAGTACTTATTGTAGGCGTGGCCGTGCTTGTGCTTATCATCCTTTTGTCCCTGTGGAAGCGTGTGCCCCAGGACAAGGCAATGATTGTGACTGGCTTAAAGAAGCGCGTAATATCCGGCGGCGGCGGTATTGTGCTTCCCATTTTTGAGAGGACTGACAAAATTTCTCTTGAAAATATGAAAATCGAGGTGCGCACGGGCGGCGACGGCGCCATGACGGCCCAGGGTGTTGGCATTATGGCCGACGGCGTGGCCATCATCAAGGTAAAGTCTGATAAAGAGTCCATTTTGGCGGCGGTAGAGCAATTTAACGCAGGCAGCGAGACGCGCACGACCGCTGTCATTGAAAGCATCGCCAAGGATGTGCTGGAAGGCAAGCTGCGCGAGATTATCTCGAAGCTCACAGTGGAAGACATTTACAGGGACCGCGAGAAATTCGCCAGCGAGGTGCAGGGCAATGCCGCGCAGGATTTGCTGGAAATGGGCCTGGAAATGAAGACCTTCACCATCCGGGATATTTCTGACAACAACGGCTATTTGTCCGCCCTTGGCAAAAAGCGCATATCCGAGGTTAAGCGTGACGCGCAAATTGCCGAGGCCGAAGCCGCAAAGGAAACAAAGATTCGCACCGCAGAGGCCAGCAGATTGGGTGAAGAGGCCCACCTGCGCGCGCAAACCCAAGTTGCCGAAGCAATGAAGGACAAAGAGCTGAAAGTCCAGGCATATCGTAAAGAGCAGGAAACCTCCAAGGCCGTGGCGGATTTGGCCTATGAAATCGAATCCAACAAGGTGAAAAAAGAGGTAACAGAGACCGATATGCAAGTTGAAATCATCCGCAAGCAAAAAGAAATAGAACTGGCGGAGCAAGAAGCCCTGCGCAAAGAAAAAGAGTTGGACGCAACGGTTATCAAGCAGACCAACGCGGAAAAATATCGCCTGGAAAAAGAGGCCGATGTGGCGAAATACCGCGAAATACAAAATGCGCAGGCCCGCGCCGAGGCCATACGCACAGAGGGCGCGTCCCTGGCGGAATCCAAGCGGCTGCAGGGTATGGCTGAGGTTGACATCATCCGCGAGCGCGGCATTGCCGAAGCCGAGGCCATGATGAAAAAGGCCGAGGCCTTTAAGCAATACAATGACGCGGCCGTGACGCAAATGGTTATAGAGCGTCTTCCGGAAATTGCCAAGAATGTGGCCGAGCCATTGTCCAAGACCGAGAAAATTGTCGTCATCGACAGCGGCAATAGCTCCGGCGGCGGCGCGTCCAAGGTGTCGGGATATGTCACGGATATTATATCCACGCTGCCATCCACGGTGGAGGCCCTTACGGGCATTGACATATTGGGTAAGCTAAAAGGCGCCACCGAAAAAGCGGCGGCACCCCAGGAGGCTGTGGAGCAATAATATAAGTTAAAGGGAGGGGGATTGCGAGTCTGCAATCCCCCTCTATATTACCGCAAAATCAGGCTTAGCAAATACTGTGCCAACATGGAAAGCAGCAGAACGCCCACGCCGGTGTAAATGAATTTTGCGATTTTTGGCTCGTCCTGCCGATGGGCTTTTTTCAGCTTCTCATGCATTTCAAAATCCAGGGACCTGCTTCCGCTGCCCAGGCCGCCGCCCATACGTGCCGAGGGCGACGTAAGCGAAAACAGGCCCAAAATGATGATGGCGACGCCCACAATGAAATTGGCATTGAAGATATAGGCCGGCGTGAGATAGCCCCGCGTGATAAAAGCGACAAGCAGTGCGGCGGCCGCCACGACGATGACTATTATCACTGATACCAGCATGTACTTTACAAGCCTACGGAAAAACTGCCTAGACATCTGCGTCCTCCTTGCTATTGCCAAATCAGGCCTGACAAATATTGTGCAATGACAGTGATTATCAAAACACCGCCGCCGATGCAAATGAATTTCGCAATCTTGGGCTCTTCTTTTTGATGGCTCTTTTTCGCCTTTTCGTGCGCTTCAATGCTTAGCGACCTTTTCCCGCCGTCCCAGGCGCCGCCGGTGTGACGGGATGTGTCCATGGGCGATATAAGCGAAAATAGTCCGGCTGCAAGAATGATGCCGCCCACAATGAAATTGGCGGTGAAAATATATGTGGTTGTGAAATAGCCGCGGATGCCCAGGGCAAAAAGCAGGGCAAGGGCCGCCACAATCACAAATATAATTGCCGATTTAAGCAGATGTTTTGGAATTCCGCGTAAAATTTGTTTTGCCATATGCATCCTCCTATCGCCAAATCAAGCTCAACAGGTATTGCCCAATCACAGTGATGATAATATTGCAAATGCCCGTATATATCAGCATATATGCCCTTGCCCGCTTTCTGGCCTTTGCTTGCAGCTGCATATCCGCATGGGTGGAGACATCCAGCAGCCTGTCTTTTTTCAGGCGCACGGGCAAAGCAAACAACACTATACCCGCCCCGATGATAAAGGCACCGACGACGAGATTAGCGGTAAAAACATGCACGGGCCAAAAGCGGCCCAGCGTGAAAAATGCGTAAATCACACTGACGGCCGCCACTACCAAGACAAGCGCGGCAGATGTACGCAGGATTTTTAGAAATTCCGCCATTATCTCTTTGCGCTTGTCTCTTTTATACGTGCTTCTATCCATCCTTCTTGCATAAATGGCAAGCGACAAGCTTGCCCGGATAAATTTCTGTCAACACAGGGTCGACATCCTTACATTCGTCCATGCGGGCAAAGCATCTGCCGTAAAAACGGCATCCCGGCGGCGGACTTATTGGGCTGGGCACATCGCCCTCCAAAATTATGCGCTCGCGCTTAATTTCCGGGTCGGGAACGGGGATGGCCGAAAGCAGCGCCTTGGTATAAGGGTGCTGAGGGTCCGCAAACATGGATTTATAGTCCGACATCTCCACAATTTTGCCCAGATACATCACGGCGATGTTGTTGCTCATATGCTTGATGACGCCCAGGTCATGGGAAATAAACAGATATGTCAGGCCAAATTCTTTTTGCAAATCTTCCATTAGATTAAGAACCTGGGCCTGTATGGAAACATCAAGTGCCGAAACAGGCTCGTCCTGCACGATAAATTGGGGATTAAGCGCCAGCGCCCGGGCAATGCCGATGCGTTGGCGGCGGCCGCCGTCCAGCTCGTGAGGATAGACATTCTCCAGCGCCTCCGCCAGGCCCACAATGCCCATAAGCTCGCGCACGCGCTTTATAAGCTCTTGCTTATTGGCCGCCTTTTTGTTGATTATCAGCGGCTCTGCAATGATTTCGGATACGCTCATCCGCGGGTTAAGCGACGCGAAGGGGTCTTGGAACACAAACTGCGCATTTTCGCGGAATTTCCGCATTTGCGGCTTGCTAAATTTCAAAACATCTTCGCCCTCAAAGAAAACCTCGCCGTCCGTGGCTTCTATCAGCCTCAGCACAACGCGCCCCGTGGTGGACTTTCCGCAGCCGGATTCGCCCACAAGGCCCAGGGTCTCGCCTTTGTTGATTTTAAAATCAATGCCGTCAACGGCATGCAGGGGGCCGCGCTTTGTCTTAAAATATTTTTTTAGATTTTTGACTTCTAACAACACAGACATCCCATCACACCCCCTTTTCTTTATTGTGTTCGGCTTCATACAGAAGACAGCGCACAACATGTCCATCGGCAACCTCGGTATTTTCCGGCACAATTTCCGAACATTGCGGCATTGCGCGGTCGCAGCGAGGATGGAAGGGGCAGCCCGGGGGCAAATTCATGGGGTCCGGCATAAGGCCCTTGATGGGCACCAGACGGTCTTCGTCCTTTTCGATATCCGGCAGCGAATTGAAAAGCCCAATTGTGTACGGATGCTTGGGATTCTTAAAAAGCTCGTATTTATCGGCGGTTTCCACAACAGAGCCGGCATACATTATGGCCACTTTGTCGCAAATTTCCGCCACAATGCCCAAATCATGCGTTATCATAATCATGGCCGTGTTAAATTCGACTTTCAGGTCTTTCATTAACTCCAGCACTTGGGCCTGAATGGTCACATCCAGCGCCGTGGTGGGCTCGTCCGATATAAGCAGGGCGGGGTTACAGGCCAGGGCGATGGCAATGCCCACCCTTTGGCGCATACCGCCCGAAAATTGATGGGGATATTCCCGAGAGCGCTCTTTGCGGATGCCCACCTTCTCCAGCATTTCTTCGGCCTTAAAAAGTGCCTGCTGTGCGGAGACATTTTCATGGAGCAAAACAACTTCCGCAATTTGGTCCCGCACGGGTATTGTGGGGTTGAGGCTGGTCATGGGGTCTTGGAAAATCATGGATATCTTGCTGCCCCGCACCTTGCGCATTTCCGCCTCGCTGATTTCCAGCAGGTCGCGGCCTTCAAATTCGATTTTCCCTTCCACCACCATGCCCGGAGGGCTTTGCACAAGGCGCATAATGCCCAGGGCCGTTGTGGTTTTGCCCGCCCCCGTTTCGCCCACAAGACCAATGGTTTCGCCGGGCGCCAGGGCGATGTTGAGGCCATTAACGGCATGAACCGTGCCCTCTTCGATGAAAAAATGTATGCTTAAATCGCTGATATTCAGCAATTTCCCACGGTATAATTCATTTGCCATATTTTATTGCCCCTCCCCGCTGTTATTTTGTGCCGCTGCCTTTGCAAGCTGTATGCGCCTAAAGCGCTTTTTGGAAAATCCGCCGGAGCGCAGCTTTGGATCTAAGGCATCGCGCAGGCCATCGCCCATCATGTTAAGGGCGAAGATTATCAGGGCTATCATAAGGCCGGGAAACAGCGTAAGATGCCAATATCCCGCCAGCATACGCAGGCGGCCGTCAGCCAGCATGGCTCCCCATTCCGGCGTGGGCGCCTGGGCGCCAAGGCCGATGAAGGAAAGGCCCGCGGCGGCCATAATTGCGCCCGCCATGCCCATGGATGCTTCTACGATTACCGGGGCCATGCAGTTTGGCAATATATGCCGCCTTATTATACGAAAATCGTTTGCGCCCGCGGCCCGTGCTGCTTCTACAAATTCCTGCTCTTTAACGGCAAGAACCTGCGCCCGCACGGTGCGGGCATAAATGGGTATGGCCCCAATCCCCACCGCAATCATAACATTAGTAATGCCGGGCCCCAGCGCCGCCGCAATGGCAATGGCAAGCAGTATATTGGGTACGGCCAGCAAAATGTCGATGAAGCGCATTATAACATTGTCCAAAATGCCTTTATAATATCCCGCGATGGCCCCAAGGGGTATGCCCACCGTAATGCCTATGATGATTACAACAAAGCCCACCTGCAAAGATATTCTGGAGCCATGCACAACGCGGGAAAACACATCGCGCCCAATGTCGTCGGTGCCAAACCAATGCTCTGCACTGGGAAATTGGCGGATTCTGTTCCAATCTTGCAAATTATATCCGGCAAAAACCCCGTCGCCCGGCGCAATCACATCCGCAAGAGCGGCCATCAAAAACATAAGCACAATTAGCACAAGACCCACAATGGCAAGGGGGTTTCTTTTAAAGCGCTTCCATATTTCGCCAAATTGGCTGCGCCTCTTTTTCGGCTTTAAATCTGTATTGCTCTGAATTGCGTTTTCCATAAATATTTCCCCCCTTTATCAGCGATATTGCGAACGTATCCGCGGGTCTATGAAAGCATAAAGTATATCCACAAACAGGTTGACAAAGCTGAACGATACGGCGATAAGCAAAACGCCCCCAATGGCCACGGGCCAGTCCCTGTTGAAAAAGGCGCTGACCATAAAGGCGCCAAGGCCCGGTATGGCAAAAATTGTCTCTGTCAGTACGGCGCCGCCAAGCAAAAAGCCAAAGGACAAGCCGGCCGTGGTGGTGACGGGTATCAGCGCGTTTTTAAGGGCATGGCGGAAGATGACCTTGCGCTCTATCTGCCCTTTGGCCCGCGCCGTTCGCACATAGTCCTGCCTTATACATTCCAGCATAGAAGAGCGCGTCATACGCATTATTATGGCGGCGGAATTTGTGCCGATGGCAATTGTGGGCATAATCCACTGTATAGGCTCTGTAAAGCCTGTCGGCGGCAGCCAGCCCAATGTAACCGTAAAAAACATAATCATCATCATGCCCAGCCAAAAGTTGGGGATGGATACACCAATGAGGCCCACAAAGGTGGCCCCGGTGTCAAAAATTGAATATTGCTTCACGGCGGAAACAATGCCAAGGGGTATGCCCATCAACAGTGCAAACGCAACACCCATTCCGGCCAATTGCATTGTGTTTGGAAAGCGCGCGAAAATTTCTGTGAAAACGGGGCGGCCCGATTGCCAGGATGTGCCGAAATCCAACTGCACCACACCCACAACATAGTTAAAAAATTGCATCAACCATGGTTGGTCCAGCCCCATTTGCTCACGCAGGGCGGCCACGGCCTCGGGTGTGGCCACTTCGCCCAAAATGGCCAATACAGGGTCCCCCGGCGTCAGCTGACTGATGACAAACATGATAAAGACAACACCCAGCAAAACGGGTATCATCATCAATAGCCTTTTTAAGATGAAAATGTGCACAGCCTCACCTACTTTAACATTATTTTAAAGTAGGGGCGACAAGCTTCATTGTCGCCCCTACATAAATTAGGTCTTTAAATTAAGATATTGCCGTCTTTGACGTTTATATCGCTGCGGCTTAGTCAAACCAAACAGGTGCATAACTGTGATGGCCTTGCGGAGCGATTGTGAAGCCGTTGAGGTCCGGGCTGATGGCGAAGGCTGTCATGCCTTGGCGGATTGGAATTACGGGAACCTCGTAGGCTACAATTGCTTGTACGCGGTCATAAATTTCCATACGCTCCACCGGGTCTACGGAAGAACGGCCCTGCAAAAGCAGCTCGTCAACTTCTGCGTTGGCCCAGAAAGCACGGTTGCCGGCGCCGCCGAAGTTATCGGAATGGAATACGGGGAACAGGCCATAGTCGGCATCGGCTGTAACAGAAACCCAGCCGATGATAAACATATCATGCTCTGTCAGCGCGGGGTCGGTTACGGCGGTCAGCTCAAGGATAGTGGGCCATTCCATGCCGTGGACTTCAACATTGATGCCAAGAGGCGTCAAAGCAAATTGCACCATTTCAGCTACTTGCATACGCTGGATATTGCCTGTGTTCCACCAGATTTCAAGGTCAAATCCATCGGCATGTCCGGCTTCTGCCAGAAGCTCTCTTGCTCTGTCAAGATTAACTTCACGCACAGCTTGCGGTGAGAAGCCCCATACGATATCGGATATCGGGCCGCGGGCAGGAGAGCCAAGCTCGCCCCAGGCGGTTCTCATGATGGCTTCGGTGTCCAAAGCATAGTCAATGGCTTGGCGTACACGTATGTCGTCAAGGGGAGGCCTTGAGGTGTTAAGGCTTATCCAGTCATTAAGCGCCAGATTTTGCCTGGTTATAAGATTTACATTGGGGTCTGCCTGTGCTGTCGGAATGTCGGCGGGGGCAATGTCAACGGCTACATCCGCCGTGCCGGCGGAAACTTCAATAAGTCTCGTGCTTGGGTCGGGAACCTGTCTCCATGTGATGGACTCAACTTGCGGCAAATTGCCCCAATAGTTGTCGTTTCTTACCAGCTCAAGTCTGTCGCCGATAACAAGATTGTCAAAGGCGAAGGGGCCGGTGCCCACAGGCTCTTGAGCAAAGGCATCATCGCCAACTGCCAAAACATGGTTCATTGGGATTATGCTTGTGCCGGGATGCGCCAAATGTGCCAAAATAGGCGCAAAGTTGTCTTCCAGATGCAATGTAAGGTTGTAATCATCATGGATGGTTACGCTGTCAAGCATACCGATGATTATTCCCATTTCGGCAGAAGCGGCGGCGCGCTCCAGCGAGAATTGCACGTCAGCGGCTGTCAACGGGTCTCCGTTGTGGAAGGTTACGCCCTGGCGCAATTCGATATTAACGGTTTGCGCGTCGGGTGTATCCCAAGCTACCGCCAAAGCGGGAAGAGGGCCAAATGTGTCATAACACTGGAAAAGCAGTGTGGAGAACATTTGCTTGTTTTGCTGTGCCGATGCGGAATCGTTGGACTCATGCGGGTCCATAGACACGGCAAGGTTGGCTGAAACGATGTTGAGATGTGTTCTGCCGGTGCCGTCCGCGGGCGGCTCCACAACGGGCTCGTCCGGTTGTTCGGGCTGCTCTTGTTGTTGAGCGGGCTGGTCTACATCAGCAGGCGCGTCAGCCGCACCGTTGCCGCAGGCCGCCACTACAAGCACCGCGATAATCAGCATGGATAGCAACAGTAATAGTCTTTTTGTCATAGATTTACCTCCTAAATTGTCCTTCTCAAATTTTTGTGGATAAAACTTATGTATTTGCGGCGGATTATCTTATGCGCCGCGGTCCATTGTTTCATCCAGATTACATTGTGATTGCAATCATATCACAACCGGCAAAAAAATTCAAGTCTTTTTTCTTTAAATTTCTATATCTAAATTGTAAAGTAAATGTTAAATCCTTAGTAGTTAATTATCGTCCCGCGCAGTTAAAATCGGCACAGTACGCACAACCCTGATAATTTGCCCCACCTGCAAATTGGCGGGATTAACACCGGGATTGGCCTGGGCAATGTCGTTTATGCTCATGCCGGTGGCCTGCTCTATGCCCCAAAAGGTGTCGCCTGCCTGCACAATATGGGTGCCGGGCACATTTCGCGGTGTCGTCAGCGCGCTGTGTGCCTGGGCGCGTGTCATCAATTCCGCGCGGCGCACATATCCGCGCGCGATATCAACATCCTGCGCAAACACATCCTGAAAGGGCATTGCCCCGCCGCCTTGGCGCAAATCCCCGGCAATTTCGCCAAGGAGGTCTTCGGCGGCGGCCAAAGAGGGCAATGTGGCGGCGGCGTCGCCGTCAACCATGACGACGGCCCCAAAGACATAATAATCCAGCGCGTCAATAAGGGCCGTCACCAAATTGTCAAAGGTAAGAACGACGACACCGGTGCCCGCCCGCACGGGATTTGCCTCAATTTCGCTGACAAAGCGCACATTGCTGCCCAAATGGCTTTCCAGGCGGGCGGCGGCGTGGCGCGTGATATATTCCAATGTGAGGTCGCGCCCGGCGCCCTCCAGGCGCACGGTTCCGATGGAAGCCTCGTCTAAGTAGATTTCAAGGGCATTTGGCCGCGTGGCGAGAAAAAAGACCAGGGACACGGCAAATATGGCGAAGGCGATACCGGCAAAAGTGGAAAGCACGCGAAAATGCCGCATATTGCGCGCGCGCAAATAGCCCCGCTTTATCCACCCGCCAATGTTTGCG
>JAITMW010000172.1 GCA_031277155.1 Clostridiales bacterium
GACAGGGCCGCCCCCGCACAATAGGCCAGCAATGCCCGAGGCAGACGCAAATTCCACACAATGACGGCATGTGTCCGGGGAATATGCTCCGGCAGGGTCACGCCAAAGATATTATGGGCAACTATTCGCAAAATGTCGCCGGGGGGTATGTTAACAGAGCCTATGGCAATGCCCAGCACCAATATGACCAGGCTTATACATATAGCCGCAATAATTTTAGCTTTCATTATAAAAATACTCCGGATATATCGCCCGAGCAATTTCCCGCAAACCTTCTATAATATTGTGACTTGGGCGACTTGTGGCATCTGTGCAAATCCAAACCACATTGCCCTCTTGCACCGCCGTTATAGCACCCCAGCCCGGCCTGCTCAAAATCTCGCCCACAGGGTCGTCAATAAAATTCGTTGACGTTAAGATAACATCGGGATTATGCTCCAAAAACATCTCATCGGACACGCTAATCCAGCTGTCATAGTCAGCAAAAATGTTGATGGCCCCCACAAGCTCTATCATCTCGTGCTGGAAAGTGCCGCCGCCTATGGCCCACATGGCAGGTGCCGGCGCGATTTCAAAATACACCCTGCGGGGTTCTTCAATTGCCGTCATGGCAATCAGCGCGATGCGGTCAATTTCAAGCTGCATACGCAAGGCGATTTCCTCACCCGCCTCCTCAGCACCCATCACCGCCCCGATAAAGCGTATGTCTTCCATAATATCCCCGATAGTGTTGGCAACAGGCATATATATCACCGCTATGCCCGCATCAGATACCGGGCGCAGGGGGTGGTCCTCGCCATGAATTCGCGTCATGCCCGTTATAAAAATGATGTCGGGGTTTGCATTGATGATAAATTCGGCATCAAGGGCCATCATATCCAGCACAGATATGCCCGGGGCAATGCCCTCCACATCGCCCGAAAACATGTCCGTAGCAATAATTTGGTCGCCAAAGCCCAGCTCTGTCAAAATTTCTGTATTGCCCGGGCCTATGGAGATGACGGTGTTAACTTCGTCGGGCAATGTAATGGGGTGGCCCTCTCTGTCATAAATAACGGTCTCCAAAAGGCTTGGTGCCGGCGCGGCTTCAGCACCGCCATTGCCGCCGCAGGCCGTAAAAGTTACCGTCGTGGCAAGCAAAATCAAAAGCGCAATAATTTTTCTTGACATGTTATTTTTCCCCTTTCAATATGGTAGGTATGCCGCAATACAGCCGAACAACTTCATCGGAACGTTGGGATGCCTCGCCCATAAATCTGCCGACTTCTTCGCGCCATTTGCGCAAAATCGGGTCCTCGGGCACCACGCCGCAGGAAATGTCGTTGCAGATTACTATAGCTTCCCGATTGTCAGTAAAAAATTGCTCTATGTGTCGGTCAATATCCTCCCCTGCCCGCAATAAGGCCAAAATCCATTTGTCCGCTTCGTAGACAATGGGTTTGCGGTTGGGACATGTCCTGTCGCTTTCAGTGCAATAGGCCACATCATCTTTGGTCAGCCCAAAGCGTTGCAGCGCGTAGTCCAGCTTGCCTTGATATGCGCCGCCGAAAATTAAAATCATGGTTTTCCTCCTTAATAAGTGCAGGCGACCACAGGCCCCTACAGCAGGGCTAAGGCGATTAGGCCGCATAGTTCGCTTATAACCAGCGCGTAGCCCAGCAAGTCCCCCGAAACGCCGCCCATTGATTTGTAAGCTACCCGCATAGCCAGCGCGTAGCCCACAATCACTGCCCCTGACACAATAAGCCCCGCAAGTCCCGCGTAAAGTGCTGCCAGCATTATCGCGCCCATTCCAAAAGTGACCACAAAAATTTTGTGACCCACGCCTGCTTTTCCTGCTAACATCGAGGCATAGCCGCTCTCCGGCATATGCCGTAAAACCAGTATGGACAATGCGGAGCCACTTCTGGAGATAACGCAAATGACAATCAGCAGGGCCAAATATCTGCCGCTCTCCGCCACCGAATACATGGCCCCAAATTTCAATAAAAACAGTATCGCCAGCATCACCACGGCAAATGCGCCTACGCGAGGGTCTTTTAATATGCGCAGCCTGTCTTGCATGGGCCTGCGGGACAACAGTGCGTCACTTGTGTCCATATAACCGTCCAGATGTATAAAGCCCGCGGCAAAAAACGGCACCACCGTCAAAATTGCCGCCCCGAGCATCAGAGGCGGGTTCAGCGTGACAAGCAGCAGGCCCGCGGCCCACCATATTGCGCCTATTATTGCCCCAACCGGCGGCAATGCCGCCACCATCACGGGCATCAGCTTTTCGTCCCAAACGGGTAATGGCAGAGGGATGCCGCAAAACATACCCAGGGCCATCCAAAATCCTTTAATATATCTCATGGGACACGCTCCCTTTATGGGCTGTTATCTGCGTATAGGACGCCTCCAGCACCACATCACAACGGGCCGCCGTCAGTGCGTCCAAGGCCGCGAGGGATTTGCGGTATGTCTCCGTCAGCGGGTCGTATTGAATGGCGTCACTATATATATAGTCCGACACAATTACAATATTTGGGATTTGGTCCAGGACTTTTTCAAGCCCTGCCCCAACACGCTCACAGGCGTTTTCATCAAAATCGCCCGATGGGGAAAACATCTCGTTTGCCAGCAGTGCCGTAAGGCTGTCCAGCAGAAAAGAGCCGTCAATGTGGCATTTTTCAAGTATTTCTTCAATATTTACGGGCTGCTCTATGGTAATAAAGTTCATGCCGGCCCGCTCTTTGCGATGCCTGACAATACGTTGTGCATCTTCATCATCCGCGGGATTCATGGTTGCGATATAATACAGTTTGCCGGGTTGCCCCACAGCTAAATCCTGCGCAAGTGTGGACTTTCCGTTTTTACAGCCCCCCGATATGAAAATTTGCATCCTTCATTTCCTCCAAATATTCTTCGCCGATATTGCCCTCCTCAAAAGTACCCATATCCCGCATAATGGCGCAGGCGGCGTCCATCACCGCAAACATCAGCGGACAGGCACTGCCCTCGCCAAGGCGCATATTCAGGTGCAGGCAGGGCTTCAGGCTCAAAGCCTCCGCGGCGTGTTTATATCCCTGCTCGAAGGATGCATGGGACGCAAACATATATTCCTTGGCTAAGGGATTTAGCCGCGCCGCCGCCAGGGCCGCCACAATTGAGATAAAGCCGTCAATCACCACGGGCACGCGCATATAAGCCGCGCCGATAAAGGCTCCTGCCATAGCCCCAATGTCAAAGCCGCCTACTTTCGCCAGCACATCAAGTACATCTGCCGGGTTTGGCCCGCTGCGGGCCAGTGCTGTCCGTATCACATCAATCTTGCGGCGATATGCATCGTCACTAAGGCCGGCACCCTTCCCCGCCGCCTGCTCCGGAGTTACGCCGGTTAAGGCGCACAACACCGCCGCCGATGTTGTGGTATTGCCTATGCCCATTTCGCCCGCGCCAATCAAATTATAGCCATCCTTTGCGGCCTTAATGGCAATTTCAATGCCGGTAAGTACAGCCTGTTCCGCTTCATTTCGGGTCATGGCATCCCGTTTGGCAATATTCCACGTTCCATGCCTGATTTTTTTGTTTTGAATCATGGGATGGTCAATTTCGCCGTTAATACCCACATCCACGATAATTATATCAGTCGCAAACTGTTTTGCAAGAACGTTCACCCCGGTGATGCCTTTAGTGAAATTCGTGGTCTGCGCATATGTAACCGCCTGGGGGGCCGCCGAAATCCCCTCCTCCACAACGCCATTGTCCGCCGCCATTATAATCACGCAACGCTTGGCAATGTCGTAAAACATCTGCCCGCTGATACCCGCAAGGCGGGCCGCAATGGTCTCCAACTCTCCCAAGCTCCCGGGCGGCTTCACCAAATTGTCCAGCCTTGTCATGGCGGCTTTCATGGCGGCTTTGTCAAGGGGTTCAATTCCTCCAATATACTTTTCCGGCATGTATCCATCCTCCAATAAAAAATCCCGATTCACGATAAATGAGTCGGGATAATAATTGTAAGAAGGCTTACAAAAACCATACCGCCCCATTCTCTGTGAGGTCGCTACAGCGGCGGCATCAGCCGCCTTTTCAAAATGAGGTAAGTTTTCCGACTTAGGCCAGGGCATTTTGCCATGGTCAATACGGTAGCAGGACTGTCCAGGATTCTAACCTGATTGCCTATCCACATTTCGTATTCAATTTGTAATGCATTACAACCGCATTGTAACACGCAACAAGCACATTGTCAAGCTGTTTTTTGATGTGGGAGTAGCTAATCGCATTGTTTTAACTTGTAGGGCAGGGGCTTGCCCCCGCCGGAATGCTTGCTGTCTAATTGTGGCAAAAACACCAATAGGCACAACGGGGCAAAGCCCCATCGTGCCTATGGACGTTCTCAAAGGTTCCAATAACTTTCAATTATTTTTTATCAGCATCCGGAGATACCATGTTGATATTAATT
>JAITMW010000157.1 GCA_031277155.1 Clostridiales bacterium
CGTGGTGCTTGAAATTGACGTTGTGGGCGCGTTGCAGGTGAAGGACAAATATCCAGAGGCCATCTTGATTTTTCTTATGCCGCCGACTTTTTTAGAGCTGCGCCACCGTCTGGAGATGCGCGGCACGGAAGACGAGGCCGAAATTGAAAGGCGGTATCGGCGTGCCTGGGACGAAGTGGCAGAACTTCCAAAATATGACTATCTTGTCATCAATGATTCAATCAACGATGCCGTACAGGAAATTAACCTTATTGTTTCGGCGGAAAAGTTGAAACCCAGGCGCAGCAGCGAAAAAATCAGCCATTTTCATGATAATACAGGTATTATAACATAGATTGCGCAAAGAAAAGGAGAATGACATGTTAAATCCATCTTATTCCAGCTTGATAAAAATTTTGAATGAGGACGTGGGCGTCGACCAAAGGGTGACAAGCCGCTATTCCGTCGTTATCGCGGCGGCCAAGCGGGCGCGCCAAATTGTGGGCGGCGCGGAATATGACGATTTTGGCGCGCGTACCGACAAGGCCGTGTCCATCGCCGTAAACGAGATACAGCGCGGATATATCCGGGTTGTGCCCGGCACCATAGAAAATATTGCCATGCCCCATAGCGAGCATGTTTTGCAAAATTTGCCGACTGTGATTGACGACAGCTTTGTCTCCGAGGATATTGTGCCTGATGAAATCGACAGTGCGGCCGGGGGAACACAGGGCGGTCTTGAAGACGAGGAAGATTGGGACGATGATGAAACTGAGGACGAGAAGGTTCAAGATGGGGACGAGGACGAAGAAGACGAATAGATGAAGAAATTTGCTAAGGTAATTATTGCCTCCACCGCGAAAGATTTGGACAAACCCTTTTATTATGCCGTGCCTGAGGATTTGCGGGGCGAACTTTCCCGCGGACGGCGCGTGCTTGTGCCTTTTGGGAAATCCCGGCAGATGGAGGGCTATATTGTGGATTTTGCCGATGCCGTCAGCTTTGACGAGGCCAAGGTGAAGCCCATCGGGGATGTGCTGGATGATTTTCCCATATTTTCGCCTGTGATGCTGGATTTGGCGGATTGGATGGCCCAAAAATATTCCGCGACGCTGGCGGCCTGCTTTAAGACCATTATGCCTGCGGGAATTTCCATGAAAAATGATTATGTGGCCGAAGTTGCAGAAAATGCCGAGGCAAAGGGCCTGAAGGGCAGACAAAAGCAGATTTTTGAATATACCGCAAAGCATGGACCCGTCAGCGAGCGCGAATTAAAGGAAAATTTTGGCGGCACCACTTGGGCCAATTTGCAGCTGCTTGTTGAAATGAATTTGATAACAATACGTCATATTTACGATGTGAAAAGCTATGTGATGCGCATAAACACGGCATTTCTTAATGACGACGCGCCGGATTTTGACGTCGAGGCCGAAAAGGTCTTGGAAAAAGGCGACAAACAGGCGGCGGTGTTGGAGATGCTGATGGAGGCAAAGTCCCTTTCTGTGGCGGATATCCAGCTGCGCCTGGGAATTTCGCCCTCGCCAATTATGTCGCTGGAAAAAAAGGGATTGCTGCGCCTGGAAAAGCTGGAGACGCGCAGGAATGTCACGCCGGATGCGCCTTTGCGGCAGCTTCCCGATTACGAGCTAACAAAAGAGCAGCAGACGGCCATTGCTGACATCAGGGCCGCGTTTAACGAGCAAAACCCGCGCCCTGTGCTGATTCAGGGCGTGACGGGCAGCGGCAAAACCGAAATTTACATGTCCGTCATTGAGGATGTGCTTGCGGCGGGCAAGCAGGCCATCATGCTGGTGCCTGAAATTTCGCTGACGCCACAGGCTGTTGATGCTTTTATTTCGCGTTTTGGCGGCAAAGTTACGTCCACGCACAGCCGCATGTCCCTGGGCGAGCGGTTTGACCAGTGGAAGCGCGCGCGGGATGGGCAGATTAGCGTCATCATCGGCCCGCGTTCCGCTATTTTCACGCCTTTTGCCAATCTGGGCGCGATTATCATCGACGAAGAACACGAAAGCACATATAAATCCGAGACCACGCCGAAATACGAGACTGGGGCGGTTGCGTTGAAATTGGCGGAGCTGACAGGCTGCGCAGTGATTTTTGGGTCGGCCACGCCGAATGTGGGGCGGTTTTATCAGGCAAGCGGCGGCCATATGGGGCTGATTACGCTGAAAAATCGCGTAAACAACCGCGTTGCGGCCATTGAGGTGGCCGACATGCGCAAGGAATTGGTCCAGGGCAACAAGTCAATTTTTTCCGCGGCGCTGTATGCCGCCATTGGCCAAAATCTGGCCAACCGGCAGCAAAGCATCCTGTTTTTAAACCGCCGCGGACATTCCACCTTTGTTTCATGCCGCACCTGCGGGCATGTGATGGGTTGCACCAATTGTAATGTAAATTACACATACCACCGGTATAATCACCGTCTGCTGTGCCACTACTGCGGGCAGACCGCCAAAATGCCGAAAAATTGCCCTGTTTGCGGGTCGATATATATCAAGCACTTTGGCGTCGGCACACAAAAAATTGAGGAATATCTGGCGCAGGAGTTTCCCGCCGCGCGCGTGCTGCGCATGGATTTGGACACAACAACGGGAAAAAACAGCCATTTGCGCATTATCCGCGCCTTTGCGGACAGGCAGGCGGATATTTTGGTGGGCACGCAGATGATTGCAAAGGGCCATAATTTCCCCGGCGTCAGCCTTGTGGGCATTGTGGCGGCGGATATGGCTTTAAACAACGGGGATTATCGCGCGGCAGAGACGACATATCAGCTTATCACGCAGGTTTCGGGCCGCGCCGGGCGCGGGGATGATGCCGGCCGTGTGATAATCCAGACTTATAATCCCGAACATTATAGCGTAAACTATGCCAAGGCGGGCGATTACGCGGCTTTTTACGCCCACGAAATCGAAATACGCCGCCAAATGAACTATCCGCCCTTTTCGCACATATATATGCTGCTGTTTACAGGCACGCAGGAAAGGCGCATTGTGCAAACATTGCACCGCCTGGCCGATATCATGCGCCGTGCCAACCGCAAAGGTCTATGCGAAGTTTTGGGGCCGGCGCCTGCAATCATCTCCAAAATAAGGCAGAGCTATCGATGGAAAATTTTGGTGAAATGTCAGGATGAGGATATCATCAAAAAATTTGTGCATTATTGCCTGGATAAGCTGCGGGAGCATGAGGATTTGGAGGGCATCAGCATCAACCTGACCCTCGACCCTGCATATATCGTGTAATCCAAGGAGGAAATTTTATGGCATTGCGCACTGTGCGTATTGTAAACGACGACATACTACATAAAGTATCACGCCCTGTCGTGCAGGTCAACGACAAAACCCGCCAGCTGCTGGACGACATGTTGGAGACCATGTACCATTACAATGGTGTGGGGTTGGCGGCCGTGCAGGTGGGTATATTGCGCCGCCTGCTGGTTATCGACGTCACCGAGAACGGCACGAATCCTGTGGAATTTATCAATCCCGAAGTTATCAGCCATAAGGGCAGCCAAACGGGCTGGGAGGGATGCCTTTCCATTCCGGGCCAATCCGGCAAAGTGGTGCGCCCCGCTGTCACTGTTGTGCGCGCCATAAATCGCTTTGGCCAGCCCTTTGAGATGCGATGTAACGGGCAGCTGGCTGTGGCTCTGAACCATGAGCTGGACCATCTGGACGGCGTGCTTTATACGCAAAGAGCGGTTGAAATCCGTCGGCAAGGCGAAGAGGAGGATGGCTAACACAACCGCGGGCGAGCAAAGCTCGCCCCTACAAGCATACGCAAGATAAACCTTCTGCAAGGCAGGCTCAAGCCGCTTCCCCGGGCGGCTGGCCCTTGGGACGCGGGCGAGCAAAGCTCGCCCCTACTGGGGTATGTAGGTCTAAGCCGATTTTTGTAGGGGCGAGCTTTGCTCGCCCGCTGTCAAAGGAGACACTATGCGCATTATTTTTATGGGGACGCCATATTTTGCCAGAACATGTTTAGAGGGTCTTGTAGGGGCGAGCTTTGCTCGCCCGCATATGCAAGTAATAGCCGCAATAACCCAGCCCGACAGGCCCGGCGGCCGGGGCAAGCGCTTGCAATCCCCGCCTGTCAAGGAATATGCCCTTAAAATGGGTATACCTGTGTTGCAGCCGGAAAAAATCAAATCGGCCGACAGCATTGCCGCGCTGCAACAGCTTAATGCCGACATCTTTGTGGTGGCCGCCTATGGCCAAATCCTGCCGCAAAAAATCCTGGACATGCCCAAATTCGGCGCAATAAATGTCCATGCTTCATTGCTGCCCAAATATCGCGGGGCATCGCCAATACAGCAGGCCATCGCGGACGGCGAAACAGCCACGGGAATCACAATCATGCAAATGGACAAGGGTATGGACACCGGCGGCATGCTGCTAAAGCGCGAAATCGCCATTGATGCTCATGACACCGGCGGCACGCTACACGACAAGCTCTGTGCTTTGGCGCCCCAAGCGTTGCTTGACGCCTTAGAACTCATAGAATCCGGCAAGGCGTATCCCGAGGCTCAGGACAATGCTCTGGCCACCTATGCCCCTTTAATCACAAAGCAAATGGCAAAAATCAACTGGTGCAAGTCGCCAATTGAAATCGTAAACCTAGTGCGCGCCTACAATCCCTTTCCCGGGGCCTTCACAAAGATTGGCGGCGGACAAGTTAAGATATGGATGGCGAAGATTGCAGACATGGGGCCGTCCTTTGGCCGGCCCGCCGGCGAAATTATCCTGGCCTGCCCCAAAGACGGCATAATTGTTGCCGCCGCGGGCGGCGCCGTCCGCATCACGGAATTAACCCCGCCAAATTCCAAAAAGATGTCTGCCGCAGACTTTGTGCGCGGCCATAAAATTGAAGCAGGCGAAATATTAACATAGCAAATCAGACAATTTAGAAAATTTTGCGTATATGGTTTGAGTGGAACTCTGCCATAATAGAAACGGAGGGATATATATGTTTTTTTTCGACATGTGGTCGTTTTACCTGCTGATACCAGCTATGATTCTGGCACTTTACGCCCAGGCAAAGGTGTCCACCAACCTGTCGCGCTTTTCACAGGTCTCGACCAAAAAGGGGATGCGCGGCGCGGACGTGGCGGCGGCCATTTTGGCCGACCATGGCATACGCGATGTGGCAATAGAGCGGCTGGACCAAAACGCGGGCGACCATTATGACCCCACACACAAAAAAATACGCCTGTCGGCCCATGTGCATGACACGTCATCGGTCACGGCGGTGGCCGTCGCCGCCCATGAGGCGGGCCACGCCATCCAGCATAACGAAAGCTATTCCCCCCTTGTATTGCGCGGCGCGGTTTTCCCCATTGTGCGCTTCACTTCGGGCGCGGCAATTCCGCTGATATTCATCGGCCTTTTCCTTGGCATCGGCGGCGACTTTGCACCAATCCTGGTGGACATAGGCATCATCTTCTTCGCCGTCACCGTGGCCTTTCACATAATCACCCTGCCGGTGGAATTTAACGCCTCGCGACGCGCTGCCGAGGTGCTGGAGCGCGGCCGTTTTCTGACTGACGACGAAATGACAGGCACCAAAAAAGTGCTTAGCGCCGCCGCAATGACATATGTGGCAGCGGCCACCATGGCTGTTATGCAACTGCTGAGGTTTTTGCTGCTACGAGGGCGCAGTTAGGGCAATTATCAATTATCAATCGGGGTCATGTCTTAAGGGTATGGCCCTGATTCATTTCTTCGCGATATTCTCAATCCCCAAAAGCCCCATAATACGCTTGTCGGCAAAGCTGACATAGCCCTTTCCACCGCAAATGATGTGGTCCAGCACGCCCACCTCAACCTCCGCCAGCATGGAAACCAGCCGCCGCGTTGTTTGCACATCGGCCTCGGAGATATCCAGGCTTCCGCTTGGATGATTGTGCGCCAGAACAACATAGGCCGCATCACACGCCATAACGCATTTCATAATTTCGCGCGGATAAAGCTCCGCGCGGTCCAGCGTGCCTCGGGTCAGCTCTGTGGCAGAGGTCAAAGCGGCGCGATTGTCCAGGCACAGCAAATAAAAGCACTCCACCGTCCGGCCGATAAACAGCGAGCTTGCATATTGCGCCAGGGATTTTGTGCTTGCAAAGCTGATGCGCCTGCCCCATTTTGATATATCATACCGCCGCGCAAGGGGTGCCATCATGGACAACAGCGTGGCCGTGTTTTCGGACAGGCCGCAGCGTTTTCGTATTTCTTCGACGCCGGCCTCAAAGACATTGTGCAGGCCGCCAAATTCGCGCATAATGCGATGCGCCAGCTTGTTTGTGTCGCGGCGCGGAATGGCGTAATACAGCAGCAACTCGATAATCTCGTGGTCTGCCATGGCCTCCATGCCGCCCCTTTTAAAGCGCGAGCGCATCCTCTCGCGATGGCCTTTGTTAAGGTTTTCACTCATAATCTTCAAGAATCTTTACGACTTCGCCAAACTCCCCCGCGTAAATCGCTTTAAGCAGGCCATCCAGCGTTTTCAGCGCGCAAGCCACATCCGCGCCGGAAATCAGCCCGGCCTGATAAACATCGGCCAGCTCGTCCAAATCTAAAATTATGTGGCTGCCATCAGGAAACACCTTCACGTCCACCAGAAGGTCGTTGAAAATATATTCCTCGCCGCCCGCGCACGTTTCCGGCTTTACAATGTCGCAATAATAATACAACAAGGTGTCGTCGTGGCCAAAAAACTTGCTTATCTTGTAATTTCTATGTAAAAAATAGCACGAAATGCCATGGGAAAAGTCCGGCCGCGGCTTTAAGGCGCGCCACCGCGTTACAATTATTTCGCGGTTTGCCAGCACAATCTCGTCGTCTTTCAGCCACAGCAGCTCTTCGGGCAGATAGCGTCTTCGGTAAATTTTCATAGGCACAAATCTCCAATCATTTCCAGGCTTTTCAGCCGGGCATCCAGATTTTCCGCCACAAACAGCCGCGCGGCGCGGTAAAGCTGCTCCGTGACATCGGGCGATGCCCTGAAGGCAAACATTTCCTTGGCATTTGCTTCCAGTATATATGTAAGCGAGCGCGCCGCCAGGGCCGACAGCGTCAGGGCGCTTTCTCCAGTTTGCACTATGGCATTGCCCTCCGCCGAGCCTATCAAGGGCGCAAAGCCCTCTGTTTGCAGCAGCTTGACGGCAAACACCGCGAACACCGTGGCGGGCGCGTGGCGGGCGCGGGTAAGCTCCGCCAAGGCATACAGCAAGACATTCAAAATCTCCGCCGAATCCATGCCGGTCAGCACCATCTTGTCCACCATTTCCAAAAAACAGCAGGCAAAGCAAAATTTGTCATAATCCTCGGCAATGCCGTCAAACACATGCACAGGCTGGGCGGCGTTGAGGCTGTAAAACCCGGTCCCCTCAAAAATCACAAATTCATTATAGCTGAAAAGGCCCGTGGCCAGCTTGCTTCCGGTGCGCCGCGCACCCCGCGCAAACACCGTCATCTTGCCATGGGCGCGCGTCAGCAACACCAGCTTTTTGTCCGTCTCCCCTGCCTCGTACTCTCGCAGCACCACGCCAAAATCCTTTATAATGGCCATTATCTATATGTCTTCCCCTTCGTCTTCTTCCAAAAATTTCTTATATGCCAGATATGCGCCGATGTTGCCCGTGCGCACAAACAGATGCCAAAAATTTTCATGCATCGTTGCATCTCCCCCCGTGGCAAACGCTGAAGCGTTTGTAATTAATAGCGGATAGTTAATAATGGTAAAATCCTTTTGCTAATTTGCCAATGCTGGCCGGGCACGCGATGCTCCCTGGACAGCGGGCGAGCGCAGCTCGCCCCTACGGCATCAGTATTCCCTCGCGGTTCTGTTTAAGGCTCTGTAACTTGTAGGGGCGAGCTGCGCTCGCCCGCGTATGCTGCAGCTTTTGTCAGTTGATAGCGAATAATGGCAAAACCCTTTTGGACAATTTGCCAATGCCTGCCAGGCACGTGGTGACCCCTTGACAGCGGGCGAGCGCAGCTCGCCCCTACAACATTCGAGTTCCCCCGAAGTTCTGTCCAAGGCTTTGCAACTTGTAGGGGCGAGCTGCGCTCGCCCGCATGTCTTGCGGAATTTTATGCCAGGCATCATTCGTGTTGTTCATTATTAATTCGCCGGCAGCGCGCCAGATATTCTATAAAATGCTGGAAGGTCAATTTTCATCCCGAAAGCCCAAGGTGCGTATAAAAAAGTCGCTGTCACGCCAATTCTCCTTGATTTTAACCCACAGCTGCAAATTTATCTTTTCGTCATATATCCTCTCGATGTCCTTGCGCGCCCTGGTGGCGATGTCTTTCAGCATTGCGCCGCCTTTGCCGATGATTATGCCCTTGTGCGAGGCTTTTTCGCAGTAAATATTCGCCTGAATGTCAATAATTGGCTTGTCCTCGCGGCGAGCCAGCGACAAAATCTCCACGGCCACACCATGGGGAATCTCCTGTTGCAGAAGATACAGGGCCTTTTCGCGTATCATCTCGGCCACAATAAAACTGTCCGCGGCGTCCGTCACCATGCCCGCGGGAAAATATCGCGGGCCTTCGGGCAGATGCTTGATAATATTATCCTTCAGCGTGCCCAAATTTTCGCCCTTTATGGCCGAAACAGGGATAATTTCCGCAAAATCGCACAGCTCCTTATAGGCGTCCACAATGGGCAAAATTTCGCCCTTTTGTATCGTGTCGATTTTATTGACCACCAGAAATTTTGCCCCGCTGTTTTTGGAAAGCCTTTGCGCAATCTCTTTGTCAAAACCCGTTATGGCGGGCGCAATAACAAATAGTATCACATCCCCGTCGGCCATGCTGTTTTCCGCCAATTTCACCATATTTTTGCCCAGCTTGTGCTTTGGCGTGTGTATGCCCGGCGTGTCCACAAAAACAATCTGAGCTTCATTCGTCGTCAAAATGCCGCGTATATTGTTGCGCGTCGTCTGGGGCTTGTTGGTTATAATCGCAACTTTCTCGCCCAAAAATGAATTAAGCAGCGTGGATTTGCCCACATTTGGCCGCCCCACAATGGCCACAAAGCCGGATTTAAAAATGCTGCCGGTTGTTTTCGTCATATTCCACATCCTCAATCGGCCCCTCAAAATCGGGCCGCCCATTTATCACGGAAATCCACGTGCGGCCGCGATTTACCGTCAGCGGCTCGCCGTCCTCATCATACCATCTGGTGGGACCCGCGGCGTCATCCCGCTGCCAGGTTACGCGGGAAAATGTGCCATGTGTAGCAAGATATCCCTCGCCGCTGCCCACCATGACCACATTGCGCCTGCCATCGCCGTCAATCACTGACATTCCTGTAATTTTCACCAAAACATTGCTCACCGCCACCTGCGCATCCACGGCTGCGTCCATATGCGGCTCCCCAAAAATAGACTTGTAATATAGATTGTCCTCGGGATTATATTCAAAGGCCGTAATATTGTTGCCGTGAAAAGGCACTATGACCCTTTGGGCCAAATTTCGAGGAGCGGGCGCCGTCAAATCCTCAAAAAAATTGAATATGCCGGGGTTTTCGCGGGCTTCCATGTCAAAATTAAGCCGGTCGGCAATATCCAGCAGATTTTCCGCCGATGTATACGAAGAATGTTCCAGCCCTCTGGTGCGGCGGCGTTCAATGTCGCGCCAAAAGACCGTGCCGTCAAAACGCATACCGTCAACCGCCGGTATCCTGCGGTTTCTGATGGCGGCATATCCCGCGGTGCTGCCGCCGTGATGGACCATTACGGCCCCATGGTCCAGGGCAAAATACGTAAAATAGTGGCGCGTGCTGCGTATCGGCCCAATCATCTCGGCGTCAAAATCCTGAAAAATGGCCACAAGCCGCGTAATTGAGCCCTCCGCCAGCACCTCGTAAATTATATCCGCCTGCATCAGGCCGGATTGGGGCATGGCCTGCCTCTCGTTGTTGATGACCACGGCAAAGGGCCGCCGGTTGGCCGCTTCTTCGCGTATATACAGGCCCGTAAGGGGGCTGAAAACATGGCCCGGCGGCGGGGATTCTATCACAGGCTCCGGTTCGGGAATTGGGGGCGTCGGCGCGGGTGTGGCAACCGGCGGTGTTTCTTCAGGCAGCATATCCGCCTGCACGCCGCCGCCACAAGCCGCGAACGCCATGGCGGCGGCAACTGTCAGCATCAATAATATCCTTTTTACCATCTATCTTTCCAGCCCCATTTCCGTCAAAATCTCTTCTTGCACAGCAAACATGCGCGCCTCGGCGGCTTCATCGTGATGGTCAAACCCCAGCAGATGCAATGCCCCATGCACCGCCAAAAAAGCGATCTCCCGCTGTATAGAGTGGCCATATTCCTCGGCCTGCCGCCGCGCCGCGCTGATATTTATGATGATGTCCCCAAGGCAGACATATTCAGTCGGCGCATTGGCAATTTCTTCCTTGAAATATTGCGGAAAGGACAACACATCCGTCGTGGCGTCCTTGCCCCGATATTGCTGATTATACCGCGACATTTCGGCATCCTGCACGGCAAGCACACTGACCTCGCCCGGAAAATCCGCGCCGCAATGCCGCAGGGTCGCCAAAATGGCACTTTTTACCAAACAGGTGTCTATCTCAAGACCCTGTGTCTGGATATCTATATCAACCAATTGTATCATTCCTTTCCGGCCACAAGCTCTCGCACCGTGCCGCTTGGATATGGCACCCTCTCGTGATACATGCCCTTAAACACGCGCATAAAGGCCCTTGCAATGCTGTCCAGGTCTTTGATGGACAGGTCGCTGTCGTTTAATTGCCCGTCCTCCAGCTTGTCTTTAATCAAGAGGCGCACAAAGGCGTCCATTTCCTCAATTTTTGCGCCTTCGCCCGTCATTTTGGAGCGAACCGCCGCCTCGCATGTGTCTGCCAGCATCACCACCGCCGTCTCGCGGCTTTGCGGTATCGTAAATTGATACCTAAAGTCGTTTTCGTCAATAGGCTCGTCGGGATACTCTCTCTTTTCCTTGTAGAAAAAGACCTTCATCAGGGATGTGCCGTGATGCTCCTCAATAAAGCCTTTGATGGGCATCGGCAGCTTGTGCTGCTTTGCCAATTCCAGCCCCCGCGTGATATGGTCCGAAATAACCTCAACGCTGGTACGCGGCGGCAGGGTGTCGTGGGGATTTTCGCCGCTTTGGTTTTCCGCGAAATATTGCGGATATTTCATTTTGCCAATGTCGTGATAATATGACCCAACCCGGGCCAGCACGTGGTTTGCGCCAATGTCATAGCTTGCGGTTTCCGCCAAATTCGCCACAACCAGGCTGTGATGATAGGTCCCCGGCGTTTCCACGGCCATGCGCCTAAGCAGCGCGTTATTGGGATTTGTCAGCTCCAGCAGGCTGTTTTGCGTGACGACTTCAAACAGCGATTCCCAAAAAGGCAGGGAGCCTATGGTCAAAAAAATCGTGACAAAGCCCACAAACAGCGCGATGGCCGCCGAATTTATCATGCCTATCGAAAAATCGGCGCCAAACATAAAGTAATTGGCGAAAATCGAAAGTATGTTCACCACCGCAAGGGACACAACCGCCAGCAGCACCCGACCGCGCGCCACAATGTGCTTTGCTATCATGGCGGCGAAGATGCCGTTAATCAGTGCGTATGTTATAAACATGGTGTCCGCGGGGGGGCCCATTGCGGCGGAGATTATGGCCACGCCCACCGTCAGCACCGCCGCCAGCCGCATATCAATCAATATGGCCGCCAGCATGGCAAACAGCATAATGGGTGTGTAATAATATTCCAGCGGCGTCATTGCGCGGGCCATCGCAATTGTAATCATATACAGGCAAAACAGCATCAGGGCCTGTCGGCGGTTTTCCGCCATTTCCCGCTTGAAAAGAAAGATGCCGAAAAGAAACAGCGCAAACACAATTGTCACCGTCAGGAGCGTGCCCAAAATGCCCACAAACAGCGCCACGCCGTCGCCGCCGATAAATCCACCCTCTATCAGCGCGCGATATGCCTCTTCGTCGATGATGTCGCCGCCGCGAATTATGGTCTGCCCTTGAAGGAACAATGCCGGCTCTACCTCGTCCCGGGCCGTTTGGCGCAATTCTTCCGTCATTTCTTCGTTGACGACTTGATTTTGGCGCAAAACCGCGGCGGCAATGGCATGGCCGACGCTTGCGTAAGCTTCGTCAAAATATTGGTCAATCAGGGAATCGTTGATGGCTCGGGGCGCCGCTTCCAGGGCGGCTTGGCTTAGGCCGATGTCCAGCCGCTCTTTAAACTGGAGGGTGATGGCGTCTACAAAGCGCGCAAAGGTGGGCGAATCCCCCGTGATAATGTGCTGGGCCTGATATGGCTCCAGTTCTATGGACAGCCGCCAAAAATCGGGCAAATATGGCTCTTCACCGCCGTATATGCCATCAATATCCGCGGGCGAAAATATCGGGAAATATTGCGCCCGCAACACCCCAATTTCAGATATTACATCTTCCAAATCCAGCATAATTTCAGCGGAAATGGCAGCATCATGAAACAGGATGTCGCCCACAGCGGCTGCAGCGGCCTCTTGCAGCCTTTCGGTTTCATAGGAATTTACAAATTGCCTGGGGGCTGTGAAGTCGGTGGGCGCGGGCATTCCCGGCTCCAGGTCATAGACCTCGGGCATAAAATACCCAAGCCCCACCACGATGATGCTGGAAAAATATGCCACGGCAATCAATACAATCACATACAATGACAGCCTTCTTTTGTTTGGAATATTGCTCATACAAAAACCTCACATCATTTGCTTGATTTTAGTTTTATTTTGCGTTTTTCCTTATATGCGGCCTTGGCGTCACGCTTTTCGTAAGCCTTGATGATGCGCTGTACCAGCGGATGCCGCACCACATCCTTGTTGGTAAACATGCATATGCCAATTCCTTCCACATCTTCCAGCAATGTTAATACATCTTTCAGGCCGGATTTTGTGCCGCCCGGCAAATCAATCTGCGTGATATCCCCCGTCACCACCACCTTAGAGCCAAAGCCGATGCGCGTCAAAAACATCTTCATTTGCTCCGGCGTGGTGTTTTGCGCCTCATCCAGCACAATGAAGGAATTGTCCAACGTGCGGCCGCGCATATAGGCCAGGGGCGCAATTTCAATGGCGCCCTTTTCCAGATTGCGGTGATATGCCTCTGCCCCCATAATTTCAAACAGCGCGTCATACAGCGGCCGCAGATATGGGTCCACCTTCTGCTGCAAATCCCCCGGCAAAAATCCCAGCTTTTCGCCGGCTTCGATGGCGGGGCGCGTAAGGATTATGCGGTCCACATCATTTTTCTTAAAGGCGGCAATGGCCATGGCCATGGCCAGATATGTCTTGCCGGTGCCGGCGGGGCCCACGCCAAAGATTATGGTTTCCCGACGAATTGTCTCTACATACTTTTTTTGGCCCAGGGTTTTGGGCTTTATGGCCTTTCCCGTCGTCGTCAGTATGACGGTGTCGCTGTCCGTGCCGCCAATTTGGCCGATTGTGCCGTCGCGCATAGAGTCAATTAAATAATTGACGGTGGTCTCATTAATTTCCTCGCCACTGTCAGCAATATGGAGAAGTTTGCGCACAATTTCCTGCGCAAATTCAGCATTTTCACCAACAATGGCCAAGCGCCCGCCGCGATTCACAATATTCACACCAAATGCCTTTTCGATTTTGATGATATTTTCATCGAGATTGCCAAAAATAACCGGCAAAAGTTCGCCCGATATGCCTGCTTGTCCCATTTCTTTTGTCTTTGCTATGTCAAATTCCCCCAAACCTATGTCAATTTATGTTAAAATCTATCGTTTTTTCCATGTCAATGCGCTCGATTGTCACCAAAAAAATCCGCATCGTAACTGTGCGCTCTTGCTCTCTAAAATCAAGCTCCTGCGTCACAATCATCGCACTCTCCGGCAATTCTTCCGCTATGCGCCCCGCCACCATCTCCTTGCCCAAGGCCACGGCCTCGGCCACCGTACGGCGCTGCAAATGGCGCACCATTTCAAAATTTTCTGTTACGGCATAGCCCAGCGGCAAGGGATAGTTTTCGCCCAAAGCCAGCTGCCCATGCTCTGTTATAGCCTCATAGTATATGAAATTGTGGCGCCTGTGGGGCAGTGTAAGCTCGCGGCTTCCTATTATTATACTATAAACCCGCCGCGTACGTCCAGTAAAGGTTTTTTCATAAAAAACAAGAGGTATGTCGAAATTTATGCTGTAATACAGCCGCGCCCAAACTTCGGACCTGGCCCGGACATATTCGTGTGTAATCTCTTCGCCCTCCACGCCGATTGCCAGACGGCCGCTGACAAGCACCTCGCCTTCACGCACCACATCACCCGGCACAAACAGCGGCGTGCCAAGGCTTGTGGCCATTTCTACGATTATGCCGTCCTTTGCGGCCACAATGTCCGTGGGTGTTGATAAATCCACAATTTCCGGCTGCTCTATGGTCTCAACCAAGCGAATATGCGCCGCCGTGCCTTCAATAACAAGGGACACCCAGGCAATGTCGTCAAATTGGGCCATCAGCAGGCTTTCCACATCGCGATATGCGATGCCGTGGCGAAAGGTGCCTATGTCAAAGCCGCTTTCGGCCAAAAATTCCAGCATTTCCTCGGGGTCAATCCTGTCTGTGCCGCTTATGTCAATGCGCCAGATGAAGGACGTCAGCACAACCAGCCCCACCACGAAAAGCACGCAACCCACAAGCAGCACCACGCGCTTTTTAAAGCGCCCGATTATCGTCGGCAGGCCCACAAAGCGCTCCACCGTCAGCTTGGTGCCCGTTCTTTCGGCAATTTGCTGCAATTTCCCATAATCCCGCCGCGAAACCTTGACGCTTACAGCCACCCGCAAGCGCCCCACATCCCAAAAAACAATGCCCGCGGCGGCGGCCCGGTTTATCAGTCTCTCCACAGAAAAGCCCGACATATGTATCATAACATATCCAAGCAAAAAATTCCATATTTTTATGAACATGACCTTACCTCATCTGTCAAGCATAACCACCGCGTCAATCTTCCCCACCACCACAATATCGTCGGGGCCAATCTCCTTAATCACCAGGCTGCTTCCCAAAATCTTTACATGCCCCACGCCTGTCTTGATGCGCACCTGTTCTTTGTTATATTCGGTAATACCTTTATGATTCGACAAAACAATTTCTTCATTGCCTATCATGCGGATTGTGGGCCAGTCCATGATGATTTCTCGCTGAAGCTCGAAGGTTGTAGTAATCCTTTTTTTCAATGCAGCCCTGTCAAACTTCGCCAAAATTACACCCCTTAAAAAGTATAGCACCTTGTCAATTTTATGACCAAAAT
>JAITMW010000171.1 GCA_031277155.1 Clostridiales bacterium
CCCAGCTATCTTCGCGTGCGTGAGGAGCGGGGCGAGAAAGCCGCGCTGGCGATGGCCAACAATTCCTTTGGGGTTTGTCTGGTGATAAATGTCGTTTTGATGGTTGTTTTGCTGTTGGCGGCACCATTGGTTCTTAGGCTGACAGCTTTTGATGCAGAGCAAATGCCCCTTGCGCTGACGGCGGTGTATATTGGGCTGTTACAGCTTCCAATATTTGCCTTTTTGCATTTTTTTAGTGGATATTTGACGGCCCGCAAAAGTTTCCTTGGCCCAAGTATTGCGCCCATTGCGATGAAGATTGTTTTTATCGCGGTTTGCCTTGTGGCCGGCACCCAAAGCGGCGTGGTGGGCCTTTCTTTAGCTTCGCTACTGGGTTTTGTGGCCCAGTGTCTGGCTCTCTTGTTCTGGCTGCCCAAAGAAAAATATCGCTTTCAATTTTCCATGCGCTTTAATACGCCGGAAATTCGCCGCGATGTTGTGATTTTGATGCCGGCGTTGGCGACGGCCCTTCTTTTCGAGCTGCATGTTTGGGTCGACACCATCATCGCAACCCATCTGGGCGAGGGCAATGCCGCCGCCGTGAGCTTCGCGTCGCGTTTGCCGGGCTTTGTGCAAACGCTTGTCATCATACCCATCGCCGGCATGGTATATGCCTATATGAGCGAATATGCCGCCAAAAACGACATCCAGAAGATGATTGACATTTTGTGGAAAACTGTGCGCACAATTTTGTTTGTGGTTGTGCCCATTGTTGTGATTGCCATGCCCTCCAGCTCCGACATTGTGCGCATTATATACCAGCGCGGGGAATTTACGCCGGAGGCCACCGCCCTTACGGGCTCGGCGCTGGTGTGGTATATGCCCGGCCTGCTGGGCCACGCGGTTTATGCCTTTGTGGCGCGGCTTTATCACAGCCTGCAAGACACAAGGACGCCCATGCTCTGTTGGCTTGTGGCGGCGCCCATAAACATCGCTCTTAGCATTAGCCTGTCGCGCGTCATGGGCATTGGGGGCATTGCGCTGGCTTCTTCCATAGGCATCAGCATCGCCACACTTTTGCTGCTGGCGCTTTTGCGGCGCAAAATGGGGCCCCTTGGCTTTGGCCAAACGGCTGTTGATATTGCGAAAATGGCTGTGGCCGCCATACCCTGCGCCGCCGCCGCCCTGGGCGCGGGCTATATGCTGGCGGGCCAAAATGTGCTGATACGCTTTGGCGGCAGCACCATTGCCGGCGGCCTGGCCTATCTTATCGCGGTCTATATTCTAAAAGAGATGGTGCTGCGGGAATTTGCCGATTTTGCATGTGGGCGCGTCCGCGCAATAATTCATAGACGAAAGGGCTAGGCATTGCGCTTTATGGGCGCCGCCGGCACCCCAACGGCCGTGCAATTTGCCGGGATATCCCTGATAACCACAGAACCGGCGCCAACAACGGCATTTTCGCCAATGGTTCTGCCTTGGATTATGCTTGTTCCTGTGCCGATTTCCGCGCCGCTGCCCACGCGCACATTGCCGGCCACATTCACATTATAATACAGCGTGACAAAATCGCCCAGCACGGCGTCATGGGCAATGGAGCAATGCGGATTGACAATTACAAAATCGCCCAGGGCCACATTGACGGTCAAAATGGTTGACAGGCAGATGATACAGCCCTGCCCAAATTTAACAAGGCCCGAATGATGCACATCCCCCGCAATTATGGTCGGAAAACTTATATTGGAATTCGCTTTAAGTTCATCATAGATTGATTTTCGTATTTTTGGATTGGCAACGCAAATCGCAACACAAATCTTTTTGGGATATTGCGCCAGCCAGCCCACATCGCCCAAAACAGGCGCGCCATCAACCCGCGCACCAACCATCCCCGGGGCATCGTCCACAAATCCCAGAATATTATATCTTTCATCGCAACTTTCCTTAATCTGCCATAAAACTTCGCGCCCAAGGCCGCCGGCGCCGACGAGAATCAAATCCCTAGGCGGCATGGCGTTCACCCCGAGGGCGGCAACCCGTGTTTATGGCATCGCGCGTCCTATTTCGTCCAGAAATACCTTCTCTTGTTGCAGCATCTCTCTCTCTCTCTCTCTCTCTGCGAACAGCAGGAATTCCCGTGTAAATTCCCCAAGGCTCTGTGGGTTTTGTAACCAAAGAGGCCGCGCCAACCGCAACACCCTCTTCGATATGCGCACCCGGCATGATGATTGAGCCAACGCCGACGATGGCGTGCTTTTTGATATACAGCTCTTTTTTCACGGTTTTGTACCTGTATTTTTCGGGCACCATTGGGTTGGTTAGGGTGCCGCCGCTGTAGTCGTCAGACCTGGTGAAAGCGCTGACGCGAAAGGACAGGCCGGAAAAATCGCCGAAGTAAATGCCCTCATCGCCGCCGGACAAAAAGCAAAAGGGAGCTATGTGGATATAGCTGCCAAACACAAGTTTTCCATACAGAAAGCAAAAATCATCAACACGTACATTATCGCCAAATTCCATCCTGTCACAGCCGTGCAAACTTGCCTTTCTGCTTACTTTCACATTTGTGCCGATTTTTTTTATGCCCAGCGCCTCAAGCTCGGCACTTGAATAATAATTGTCCATGAAATTCCTCCTACGGTTTTAGTCATTCCCTAAAAATGGCTCCATAGTCGCGGCGGTGTCGGAATTTATTCCGCTGCGCTTAAAAACCTTCGCGACTGTTATAAAGATGATTTTTATATCAACCCAAAGGTTTAGATTATCAACATACCAGCAGTCCAGGGCAAATTTCTCCTGCCAGCTTATGGCATTTCTGCCATTTATTTGAGCGTGACCCGTAAGCCCGGGCCTCACATCATGTCTGCGTGCCTGCTCCGCGTTATAAAGCGGCAAATATTGAACCAGCAGCGGCCGCGGCCCCACACCGGACATGTCCCCCTTGAGGATGTTAAGCAGGCTTGGAAGCTCGTCCAGGCTGGTGGCGCGCAGGGTGCGGCCAAAGGGCGTCAGGCGTAGGGAGTCG
>JAITMW010000030.1 GCA_031277155.1 Clostridiales bacterium
CCGTTGCCCGTGGGGACTGTGGCGATGACGTCCACCACATCCTCGCCCTCACTGATGCGCCCAAAAGCCGCATAGCCGCCGTCAAGATGCGGCGCGTCCTCATGCATGATGAAAAATTGGCTGCCGGCGGAATTTGGGTCGCCGCTGCGGGCCATGGAAATCACGCCCTTGGTGTGGGTCAGGTCGTTTTGATGGCCGTTTGAGGCAAATTCGCCCACGATGCTGTGGCCGGGGCCGCCCGTGCCGCTGCCATCAGGGCATCCGCCCTGTATCATAAAGCCGCGGATGACCCTGTGGAAGATAAGGCCGTCATAGAAGCCCTTTTCAACCAGGGCAAGAAAATTCTCCACCGTTTTTGGGGCGATTTCGGGATAGAGCTTTAGCGTAATTGTGCCGCCGCCCTCCATTTTGATTGCGATTTTTGGGTTTGTTTCCATAATATCCTCCTCATTCATATCTATAATTTCCAATTATTGCCGGTAATGGCGAAAAATCCAGATAAATCCTGCCGATGACGCTGTCTTTGGGGATGGCGCCCCAGTCGCGGGAATCGCGCGAATAATTGCGGTTGTCGCCCATTACGAAAAATGAGCCATAGGGCACGACGACGGGGGCAAAATCCCGTCGTATGGCCTGGGAGACATAGCTTTCGGCCAGGGGGCTGCCGTCTATGTGAACAATGCCTCCGGAAATTGCGATTTTTTCGCCCGGCAGCGCGATGATGCGCTTGATGAAGGGCTCCGAAAATTCGTCGGGCAGGGGCGATTCAAAGACGATGATGTCGCCGCGGCCGGGGGCTTCGCCCAAAAAGTCGGCGCGCAAGCCAAAAACGCGGCTTTGTGCCATTATGGTGCCTTCCATGGAGCCCGTCAGCACTTGGGCATTGACCAACACATATTTGTTGAGAAATAGCGACGCCGTGATGCCGATGGCCAGCCAAATTGCCCAGAGAAGCAACTCTTTGGCGATTTTTGATATGTGCATGGCAAAACCTCCTTGATGGAGATTATTCCCAAAAAAGGCAGGCTTAACCACTGCGCTGGCGCATGGCTTCGTAAACCAAAATGCCGCAGGCCACAGAAGCGTTGAGGGATTCGGATTTTGCCGGGATGCTGACGGCGGCGTCCGAGGCCGCAGCAATTTCATCGCTTAGGCCCCTGGCTTCATTGCCGACGACAAAAGCCGTGGGTCTGCGAAAGTCTTGCTGATGCAGGTTGCGCCTTGCTTGGGACTTCGCGGCAAAAACGCGTATCCCTCGGCTTTTAAGCGCGGTGATGGTCTCTTGCAGATGCGCCGTCGCGAAAGTCACATGAAAAATCGACCCGGCAGAGCTGCGCACAACCTTGGGGCTGTAGATATCGGCGCAGTCCGCGGACAGGATGATGCCGTGGGAGCCCAGGCCGTGGGCAATGCGCAAGATGGTGCCCAGGTTGCCGGGGTCCTGTATGTCTTCAAGCAGCAATAGCAGGGGGTTTTCTGCCCCCAACATTTCATCCAAGCCATATTTCTTTTGGCGCACCACCGCAAGCACGCCCTGCGGCTGCTTGACATCGGATATGGAGGCAAAAACGCGGTCAGTCATTATATGCAATTTTGCCGCCTGATATTTCGCAAGATTGTTTGCCTTTGCGAAACTGTCGGAAGCCGCCACAAGCTCGATTTCCCAAGATTTTGCGCGGCATGCTGCAACTTCTTCAACGAATTTTGCGCCCTCGGCAACAAAGGTGCCGCTGGTGTCCCGCGCCCTTTTTGTTGACAGGGAGCGCACATATTTTGCGACCTGATTTGATGTGGATGTGATGATTTCCATTGGACACTCCTATCGCTTGGATAGCGGGCGAGCAAAGCTCGCCCCTACAAAGCCGAAAGCATCTCTTTAATCTCGCGCCTCTTGTAGGGGCGGCCTCTGGCCGCCCGCCGCCAAAGCCCAAATTGCCTCTGTAACAACTCTCTCACAACAGCCATAGCATACATAATCCGAATCCCGCCTGGCTGTATCATTATTGCGCCCGCCGGATTCGGGCGACTACAAGTCGCCCCTACAAAACCGGGAGCAACCCATCAATATTAAGCTTTTTGTAGGGGCGGCCTTTGGCCGCCCGCTATCAAAGCCCAAATTATTTCTGCAACAATTCTCTTACAACAGCCAGCGCATAATCCAAATCTTGCCTTGTAATATCGTTATGCGGCACAAAGCGATATAAACCGGCCTCGGCCCAGTTTATTTTGATACCGCGCGCCGCCAAATCCGCCACAAAGCCGTCATGGTCAAAATCGGGGATGTTTATGGCAAAAAAGACCAGATTGATATGTATTCGCTGCAAATCAATTGAAACTGCGGGTATCTTTGCCAGCTCGCGCCCCAAATATTGCGCGTTTTCGTGGTCCTCATGCAGCCGCTTTGTCATATCGTTTAGCGCAATCAGCCCCGCCGCCGCCAAAACCCCCGCCTGGCGCATTCCGCCGCCCAACAGCTTGCGATACCTTTTTGCCCTGGCGATAAAATCCGTCGTGCCGCACAAAAGCGAGCCAACAGGCGCGCAAAGCCCCTTGGATATGCAAAACATCAACGCATCACAATATTGCGCAATGTCAGCAGCACCACAGCCCAGATGCACGGCAGCATTGAAAATACGCGCGCCGTCCAAATATACGGGCAGCCCGTGCTTTTTGGCGGCACCATATACATCGCGCATGGCCTCCAGCGGCACCACAGTGCCGTTTGCCAACGCATTTTCCAGGCAAACCAGACCCGTGTCGGGATGATGCACATCCGGCACGCGCACCCGCGATGCCACATCCGCGCCGCTTATGGTATCATCGGGATTATCAACCATGCAGTACGAAACCCCCGAAAGAACGGCCGCGCCGCCCACTTCATGCACTACGATATGGCTGTTTTTGCCCAAAATAACCTCATCACCGCGCTTTGTAAACGCCATCACCGCCAGCTGATTCGCCATTGTGCCACTGGGGCAAAACAGCGCAGCCTCTTTGCCCGTCATGGCCGCCGCCAGCGCTTCCAGCTGCTTCACCGTGGGGTCATCATCATACACATCGTCGCCCACCACAGCCGTCGCCATGGCCTCGCGCATGGCCCGGGTGGGCATTGTTACTGTGTCCGAGCGCAAATCAATAATCTTCATAAATATCTCTTCCTTTCATTGTTTTCTATGCAATTATCCCAACCGCCCTAAAGGCAAATATCAGCGCCGACAGCGTAAATGCCGACAAAATCGTCGTCAGCATAATATTTGTGCCGGCCACATAGGTGTCGCCGCCAATTTCCACCAGCATCACATAACCCGCCATGGCCGTGGGCACGCCGTGTATCACCATCAATATTGTAAGGTCGTCTCCGCGAAAGCCCAGCAGCCATGCGGCGGCCGTAGTGACCACGGGCAATATTGCCACTTTTATCAGGGCGGAATGTAGGGCAAATTTAAATTTGGCGTCAAAGCCCTTAAAAGTCATTGCGCCCCCAAGGCATATCAGCGCCAGCGGCATTGTCATAGCGGCCATGCTGCTTATGGATTGCGCCGCTATGGTGGGCAGGGTGATGCCTGCCAAAGACGCGGCCATGCCAAGAACCGTGCCGATTATGGGCGGGTTTTTCGCAATACCCAAAAGCAATGCGCCAATGCGCAATTTTTTTTGCTCGCTGCTGTGCAAAGCAAGCAAAATAAGGGTTTGGATATTGTATATCGGTATGATGATGATGGCGGCCATGGCTGTTTTTGCCGCGTCGTCCCCCAATATGCTAAACAGCAGCGGTATGGCCAGCATGGCCAAATTGCCGCGGTGCGAGCCGTTTACATAGGCCGAAATGACGCCGTGATGACGCCTTCTTAGGGCCAAAAACGCAAAAATCCAGATGACGACAAAGGAAAAAATTGTCCAAAAGGCCACAAAGGCCATAAAGGCGGGGTCAAAAGCCTCGCCCAGGTCTGTGGCATAAAGGCTGTTAAACAGTGCTGCGGGTATGGCCAGATAAAAAACCACTCTGTTGCCGCCCGTCAAAAAGGCATCGCCAATAAGGCCCATGCGCTTTGCCACATAACCCGCCGCGGCCAAAATCACAAAAGGCGTCACAATATTAAGGGTGAAAATCAAATTTGCAAGCATGTCTAATTATATACTTTCCTTATGGGATTTGCAAGTGCCGCATGTCCAAAAAAGATGGTACGAAATGTTAGTCTCGGCCATAGTATAATAGAGGTAAGAGGTTTATCTTACTTTTAAAGGGGGAATTTTTATGAAAAAGATTTTTATTGACGCCGGGCATAATTACAGCGGCTGGAACACCGGCGCGGTGGGCAACGGCATGAGAGAGCAGGACATAACATTTGAGGTGGCGCGGGATTTGGGCATAATTTTGCGGCAGGCCGGCTTTGAAACCATGCTTTCAAGGCCCACATTGCAGACAAACCTGGGCCATGACAACAACAGCGCCATCAATGCGCGGTGGCAGATGTCCAACGCCTGGGGCGCGGACTATTTTATCAGCATCCACGCCAACGCGGCCGGCGGCACGGGGGCAGAATCGTTTTATTGGGATGTGACGGCGGAGGAATTTTCGCGCACGGTGCTGGATACATTTTGCCGCGAGATGGGCCTGCGCAATCGCCGCAATGTGCTGACCAGCCAGTGGGGCGTCATACGCCAGACCAATTGCCCCGCGATTTTGTTTGAATTGGCCTTTATCGACAGTCCGCTGTCCAATCCCGATGTGGAGATTTTGCGAAACAGGCGGTGGGACATGGCGGCGGCGCTGGCCAAAGGCTTTTTCAAATATTTTGGGGTGACGCTGCGCTCCAACGGCGAAGGCGATGCAATTGAGAGGGACGGCAACATAAGATTTAACAGCATTGAGGAGCTGCCCGAATGGGCCAAACCCACAATTACCGGGCTGGTGCGAAGCGGATATCTGCGCGGCGACGGCGGCGGGCTGGACTTGTCCATGGACATGGCGCGTATTCTTGTGGTGCTGGACCGGGCGAAGGTTTTTGAAAAAAGGTCGGTGACAAATTAGCTTCGTTGTGATATAATGTTGAAAACAAAAGATGAGGTGATTGTGATGACAAAAATTGAGTTTAAAGTGGCCGGCATGACCTGAAAACACTGTGAATTGGCCGTCGTGAACGCGCTTTGTGACCTTGGGGCAGAGAAGGTTTCTGCTGACAAGGACAGTGGACAAGTTGTGGTGGAATATGACGCGGATGTGGTTTCGGTTGCGGACATGAAAAGCGAAATTGTTGAAGCGGGATATAATGTAGTATAATTTTTTGGAGGATTTCCCTTGGGTGACAGCACAAAACAGGGCAATTTCGGCCTTTTGGCCGACGCCGCTCTGGCAAAACAAAAAAGCACATTTGCGGGCCAGGCCGCCTTTATCGGTCTTATAAGCGGCATTTTTGCCGCTGTGGCCTTTGTCTTCGGCTGGATATCGCTGGCGGTGATATGGCCCGCAATTCCCAACTTCACAGGCAATCAGACGATAACTGACGGCATAATTTTGGGCATCTTTTCCATATTGATGCTGCTTGTTGTCGCGTTTTTTATGGCATGGCAGTCGGCGGCGACCATTATCGTCTGCAAACATCACAGTTTAGAGAATATTTCGGCAACCATCAAGGCCGTGGCAAGGGCCGCATTGCCCACCGCCACGGTGCTTTTTGCCCAAATCCTGATTTTTGTGCCGTTTTTGGCCGTTTTTGCCCTAATTCTTGCCCTCAACTTCAACATTATACTCTACCTGGCGCCATCGCTGCTGATTGTCCTATTCCTGATTTTGATTGCCCTGCGCGCGCTATCATTTTTTGCGGTGAATATAGCCCTGGACGACGGGAAGCACCTCTTTTTATCGGCCCTGACCCAAAGCGCCAAAATGGTCATAAAGGGCGGCGCGCCTGTGCGTATTTTCGCCGTCACGGCCCTGTTTACCACTGCAAGTATAGGCCTGTTTGCGGGCCTGTTTTACGCGTTTTTGACCCTATTTGGCCAATATCCGGCGGATTTCATTGAATTCCTTGAAATTTTCAACAATCCTTTGGGCGTCGCGTCATTGCTGTTTCTGTCGTATTTAATCACGATTTTTATCACGCCCAAGACCCAAATTTTGGCATATATGTTGTATAGCGCGGCAGACACCGCTTCAGCCCACAGCCAGCCGGGCCTGGCGTCGCGCTCCCTTGCCACCGCGCTGGATATCGTCATTGTCGCCGCTGTTTTCACCGCTTGCTTCTATGGCGCCGCCCTGCTGGTTTCCGGCGGCGGCTTTTCCGTGTCGCAAATGAATATTTTCGCCGCAATCATTGCAATCATCGCCTTTTTCGCGGTTTACACCGTATACAATATCTATTTCGAGACCTTCGGCGGCGGCCAAACGCCCGCAAAGCGCGTTTTTGGCCTGATTGTGCGGCGGGCCGACGGCACAAATATTGATTTTGTGCAAAGCCTGGTGCGCAATGTGCTGCGCATTGTTGATATTTTCGGCTTTGTGGCCATCGCCTTTAACAAAGAGCATCGCAGGTTGGGCGATTTGCTTTCGCTGGCCATAGTTGAATATAAATCCGGAGAAAATACCGATGTATCCTGACAAAATTTTGCTGCAATCCCAAAAGCCCGGCAGATATGTGGGCAATGAAATTAACATGGCGCGCAAAAACCCCGCCGATGTGGCCACGCGCTTTGCTTTCGCCTTCCCCGATGTTTATGAGGTGGGCATGTCCCACAATGGGCTGCAAATTTTGTATGCGGCTTTCAACGCCCGCCAGGATGTCTATTGCGAGCGGGCCTTCGCGCCGTGGCCCGATATGGAGGCCCTGATGCGCGAAAACGCCCTGCCGCTGAAGTCCCTGGAGACCTACAGCCCCCTTGCGGACTTTGATTTTGTGGGCTTTACGCTGCAATATGAAATGACATTTACAAATATCCTAAATATGTTGGATTTGGCGAATATTCCCATAAAGGCCGCGGACCGCGGCGAGGAATTTCCAATTATATGCGGCGGCGGGCCATGCGCCGCAAACCCCGAGCCTTTGGCCGATTTCTTTGACTTTTTCTTCATAGGCGAGGCCGAGGAGGCCTTTGGCCAGGTGTTTGACCTGTACGCCGCCCACAAGGCCAAAGGTGGCGCAAAGACGGCATTTTTGCAAGAATTGGCGGCCCTGCCCGGCATTTATGTGCCTGCCTTTTACGATGTGAAATATAATACTGACGGTACTATTTCGAGCTTTGCGCCAAACAATCCACATGCTCCGCCCCGGGTGCAAAAGGTCTTTGTGAAAGACATGGATGCCGCATTTTATCCCGATGCCCCGCTGGTGCCGCTTATTGAGACCATCCATGACCGCGCCGTGATAGAGCTTTTTCGCGGATGCATACGGGGATGCCGCTTTTGCCAGGCGGGGTATATTTACAGGCCCCATCGGCAAAAGTCTGTCGACACGCTGGTTTCGCAAGCACAGCAACTGATAGAATCAACGGGTCACGAGGAAATTTCGCTGCTGTCCCTCGCCAGCAATGATTATCCCCATCTTGAACAGCTGGTTGATACACTTTGTGACCATTTCGACGACGGAAAAGTCAGCATTTCTCTGCCGTCACTGCGCATTGATGCTACAAATAGTAATGTTTTGCATAAGGTGCAGTCTGTGCGCAAATCCGGCCTGACCTTTGCGCCCGAGGGCGGCAGTCAGCGGATGCGCGATGTGATTAAAAAGGACATCACGCGGGACGACATCACCCAAGGGGCGCGGCTGGCCTTTGAGGGCGGCTGGGACAGGCTGAAGCTGTATTTTATGGTGGGACTGCCGACCGAGGACGAGGGCGACCTTGCGGCAATCGGGCGGCTTTGCGAGGAATTGGTAGAAATTTACTATAGGCTTCCAAAGGAACGGCGTAAACGCCCTGTATCAATTTCTGTCAGCACATCTTGCTTTGTGCCAAAGCCTTTTACGCCGTTTCAATGGTTTGGGCAGCATACCGCCGAGGAATTTATGCACAAGCAGAAGCATGTCAAGCAGTCTATCCGCAGCAAGCAGATTAACTATAAGTATCATGATGCGGAAACTTCTGTCATAGAGGGCGCGCTGGCCCGCGGGGACAGGCGCGCCGCCGCGGCCATAGAGCAAGCCTGGCGCCTGGGTGCGCGCTTTGACGGCTGGAGCGAGCATTTTGACGCGGATATCTGGCGGCGCGCTTTTGATACTGTGGGTCTGTCCGTGGATTTTTACGCCCACAGGCCAAGGCCATATGATGAGGTTTTGCCCTGGGATTTCATTGATATGCGCATTAACAAGGAGTATCTTGTCAAGGAAAGTATGAAGGCCATGGATGTGATACAATGAGTTTAAAGCAGTCCTATTACAGATATCGCATAACATTTGCAAAGGCGGGCATGGCGCGATTTATAGGCCATCTGGATTTGCAAAGCCTCTTTCAAAAGGCCATCAAACGCGCAAAACTGCCTGTTGCATATTCCGAGGGCTTTAATCCCCATCAATTGCTCAGCTTTGCGGCACCCCTGCCTTTGGGCATGGCGGGTTACGCAGAGATACTGGAAGTATTTATGGCGCATGAAGTTACGGCAGACAGGCTTTTTGCCGCCCTTGACGCGCAATTGCCGCAAGGCATTGCAATAGTCGGCATAATGGAGGTGCCCTCTGTGGGCAAATCTGCCGCGGCGATAATTCGCATGGCAACATACAGTATCACATTTTCTCAGGCCCTCGACCTGCACACAATAATTCCCAATGTATTAAGCAGCCAAAGCATTGAAGTTGAAATAAAGAGCAAGAAAGGCGTGAAAACAGCGGACATCAGGCCGGACATCCACGACATTTGTATCGAAACGCCGCGCAGTTTGTGGGCCGTTTTGGCTTGCGGAAGCGAAAGGAATTTAAAGCCGGAAATATTGGCGCAGCATATACTGAAAGTATCAGGGATTGCGCCGGAGGATTGCGATATCTCATACGAGAGGCTGGCGATTGGGCAGGATGTGCCGCCACTATGAAGAAAATTTTTGTAAATCGATTGGAAAACAGCCATTTAACGGCCCTGACAGAAAATGGAAAGCTGCTGGAGCTAATCCGCGACAGTGACGACAACGCCAGCGTGGCCGGAAATATCTATGCGGGCGTTGTGAAAAAAATTAACACAGGGTTTGTGTTTTTGGATGTGGGGCTGGCGCGGCAGGCCTTTTTGGACACCCGCGACCACAGGGACCGGGGCCTTTTTTGCGACGGTAAACTCTCTGTTAAGCAAGGCGACACGCTGGTTGTGCAGATTTTAAAAGATTGCACACGCGACAAAGGCCCGGCGGCCACATCCAATATTACCCATTCCGGGCGCCTTGTTGTGCTGCACAAAACCTTGGGAGAACGTGATAAAATCAGCGTTTCAAGGAAAATTCGTGATGAGGCAGAGGCCGCCCGCCTAAAGGCCCTGGGCGAAATGCACGTGCCCGCGGGTTTTTCCGCCATTATGCGCTCTGCCGCCGAAAACCGCAGCGAGGATGAAATAGCGCAGGAAATACACACAGTTTCAGTGAAGTTTGCCGCCCATCAGCAGTGGCGGCATATAAAAGCCCCCGCCGTTTTGCTTGCGGAGCCGCCTATAATCAAGACTTTGCGGGAGTTTGGCGGCGATGATGTTCATGAAATTGTGGTTGACGATACCTCTGTTTTCGAGGTGTTGCAGGCCGAATATGGGCCCAGATTGCGGCATTATGCCGAGGACGAGCATATTTTCGCGCACTTTTTCCTAAAGACGCAGATTGAAAAAATCCGCGACAGGCGCGTTTGGCTTAAATCCGGCGGGTCTATCATTATCGAGCAAACCGAGGCCTGTGTGGTGATTGACGTAAACAGCGGAAAGTTGACGGCCAAAAGGGGCAATGCCGCGCTGAAGGTCAACCTGGAGGCCGCCAAGGAAATTGCGTATCAGCTGCGCCTGCGCAATCTTTCGGGCATCATCATTGTAGACTTTATCGCCATTAACTCCCCCGAAGATACACACAGTTTAACGGAATTCCTGCGGGCACAGCTGGCCAAGGACCGCATACCTGCCGTTGTGGTGGGCATGACGGCCCTGGGTCTGATGGAAATTACCAGAAAGCGCATAAGGCCGCCATTTTAGAGGATTCTGCCCTTAAGGCGGCCGTTTAGGATTTTTGCAAAGCCCAGGGGGTGGCCCGCCACGCAAAACAGACTGTAGCCGTCGGGCGCCGCTATTTCAAAGGTCTGGCCGCCAAGATAGGCCGCGACGCCTGCGTCCTCGGGCGGCAGGTCGATGATTTCAGCGAAATCCGCCAACCCAAGGGACATGGCCAGGGCATATGACGGCGCAAAGAGTCCTTTTTTTGATTCTCCCAGATGCACGCCCAGGCGCACAATATTTAGGCCCGTTACATCAGGGCAGATATGGGGCAGGGCGTACAGATTGCCGCGATGCTCCAGGATTTTGGCGTCGGGGCGATTTGTGAAATATCTTTCGCTGAATTCATAAAAATGCCTGTTGCTAAATTTTGGCAGCGGATATTCTTTGATGTCGCGCGGCGGCCCCGTATGACCCTTGCGCCGCAAAAGTGCGATGAAATGGCCTTCGCCGCGGTGTCTATGGGGCCAAATCCTCGCGGCATGGGCGTTGCTTGTGTTAAGCCCCGCGTTTGCGGCATCAAAACCAAAATGCCTGTGATTGATTCTGACAGAATCAAAATCGGGATGGGATTCCAAAAAATCCTCAATGACATCCTCGTTTTCAGTCGGCGCGAATGTACAGGTGGAATAGGCCAAAAACCCGCACACAGCCAGCATTTTGGCCGCATGGCGCAGGATGTCTCTTTGGATGGCAAAAAGCCGCGCAGATTTGTTTTTGTCCCAGGCGGCGATGGCCTCGGGGTCTTTGCGGAACATGCCCTCGCCGGAACATGGCGCATCTACCAGTATCTTTTGAAAATATCCCGGGAATCTCTCCGCCAGCCGCGCGGGCTTTTCACACAGTATCATCGCGTTTTTGACGCCCGCCATCTCCATATTGCGCACCAATTGGGGCATCCTGCCATAATTTATGTCATTGGCCACCAAAAGGCCGCGCCCGCCCAGCGCCGAGGCCATTTGTGTGGATTTGCCCCCAGGCGAAGCGCATAAATCCAGCACCCGCTCTCCCGGCTGCACGTCTAAAACGGCGGCGGCGCTCATTGCACTGGGCTCTTGGATATAATACAGTCCGGCACGATACAGCGGATTCTTCGAGGCGGGTAAACTGTCAGTATAATAGAATCCCTGCCTGCACCAGGGCACCGGCTGGATATTGCCAAACAGCGCCGCCAAATCCCGCGCAGAAATCTTAAGCTCATTGGCCCTGATGCCGTAATGGCGCGGCTTCTTTAAGCTCGCAAAAAACTCCGCCGCTTCATCCGGGCTGGCGAAGAGCCTTTCCATATTGGCAACAAAATCTTGCGGCAGATTCATATTTCTCCTGTCAGCCGGCATATGCTGAAATATACATTTTTTGAGTTGTGAGGTATTGCGTATGACGATGAATATAAACAGTATTCCGGAACCTTTTCGCGAGTTTTTAGAGCCAAAGCCAAACGCCCAGCCAAATCAGCAAGAGCAGGAAATCTCCGCCGCGGGCATCGAGGCGGGGGGCGGCACGGAAAGAGGCAGGTCGGATATGCAAGACCTGCTGTTTTTGGCGGCAATATTGATGCTGTGTGACGATTAGTCGTTCGACTTGTAGTCGTTACTTCAGCCGGGTTTACCCGGCAACTTTTTTGAAACATTGCCTTACTAAAACAATTTTTCGGGATATTCGCCCCGCGCAATCAAATCCCACAGGGCGGCCTGCACCCTCTCCTTGTCCTCCGGATATGTCACGCCAAGCCACTGGTCTTTTGTTTCCAGAATCTTCACGGTGGCAATTCCGCCTGATATAAGGCCGCTTACAAAGGTTGTGGCAAACAATTCGGCTTTAGGGTTTTGCCCGTTTTTCGCGAGAAATTCGGCAAAGCTCTTTTCGATTTCATTAAAAACCGTGGGCTTTAAAGCAAAGGCGCCCATGGAGACAATTGTGCTGCCGGGCAGATATTTAAAGCCATCGCCGTCGGGATATGCAATGCCGTCGGGCCGCCGCTGTATTTGCAGGGTCTCGACAATATCCGTGAGGAATCCGCCGCTTACCGCGCAAACACCGCGGGACACGCCGCCGTGGTCAGAAAGGGTGTTTTCCAGGCGATATCCGCCCATGGCATAGTCAAAATCGCCGCTTGCGTCGCCCGTCAAAAAGTCGTGCGCCAATTTATAGACCTCGGCACCGTAAAAATCGTCGGCATGTATCATCATAAAGGGCTCTTTAACATTATGGCGCGCGGCCCAAAGGGCGTGGGCGGTGCCCCATGGCTTTTGGCGGTCCGGCGGGGGCGCAAAGCCCGGGGGCAGGTCGTGGGTGCGCTGAAAAGCCAGCTCAACCGCGGCGCCCTTTATCCTTGAAGCCACATTTTCCACAAAGGCATCTTTCATGTCGTCCTTAATCACAAAAACAATTTTTGTAAAACCGGCACGAATGGCATCAAATGCGGAAAAATCCGCCAAAATCTCACCATGTTTGCCAAGGCGCGCCACCTGCTTTGCGCTGCCGCCGCCAAAACGGCTGCCCAGGCCCGCCGCAAGCACTACCAATGTAGTATCCATGTCATCACTTCCTTTTAAAATCCGGCGAAAATCTCGCCATTCATGGCTTTAATAATTTCCACAGCCAGCCTCACACCTTTTTTATAATCGTCCAACGAAGCGATGGAATTGTGGCTGTGGCCATAGCGCACGGGATGGCCAATCACGATGGTCGGCACGCCCAAATTGGACAAATGTATGCTCAGGCCATTGGTTTTGCCGCCGGTTCGCACAGCCTCCTGCACGGGTATATGTAGGTCTTTCGCCAAATTCAGGGCAAATCGAATAAAGCGCGGGTGGGTTATCATGCCCTGGTCTATATGGCGCAGCATGGGGCCGTGCTTTAGGCGGGTTTGTATAAGATGCTCTTTTGCAAAGGTGTCGTCGGCGGGTGTCCCCTCAAAGCATATGGCCAGGTCAGGCTTTATGCGATTTGCCACAACTTTCGCGCCCCTCATGCCAACCTCCTCCTGTGAGGAAAGCGAGCCGACCACATTTACGTCCAGATGCAAATCCTTCACATCATGCATCACCTCTAAAACCGCGGCGCAGCCCAGGCGGCAGTCAAAGGCTTTGGATATCATAATATCGTGAATGGCGTCGTGTACAAAGCCCGTTTCCGGCACAACGGGGCAGGCAGGTGCAATTTTAAAGGCCATTTCCACTTCTTTTTTGGAAATTGCGCCAATGTCAATGACCATGCTGCTGATTGACAGAGGCTCGTCATCGCCGCCAAAATGGGGCGGCCGCGTGGCCACAATGCCTGTGACAAGCTCTCCGTCCAGATTTTTAATGGACATCCTTTGCGCCGGCAGCACATATGGCACCCATTCACCCAAAGTGGTGAAGGTAAGGGTGCCGTTTTCTTTGATGCTGCGCACCATCAGCCCCACTTCGTCAGAATGGGCGTCCACCAGCACCGTGGGCAAATCGGGGTCTTGCTCGTTTTTCGGGCAAATATACAAATTGCGCGTGTTGTCCTCAACAATGCGGGCGCCGGCAGGCGCAAATTTTCTGGCCACCGCCAGCACATCATCCTCAAAGCCCGGCGCGCCAAAGGCCAAGGCCAATTCTTTAATCATTTGGACGGATTCCATTTGCATTTCTCCTTTGTGTGTGTTATATAGTTCATAATAAAGCAAAATCGTTGCCAAGTCAATTGTTTTATGCTATACTGTAAAAAATTGAAGGAAGGTGTGACGTGATGACCAATTTGGCCTATAGAATTCAAGACGAATTGACGACGGAAATGCTGGACGGCGTAATCTATATGACGGCAAAGCCAAATGTTCCCCATTTTCGCGTAAAGCGAAGGATTGTCGGCATCTTTGAAAGATATTTAAAAGGCAAGAAGTGCGATGTTTTTGACGATTCCATAACCGTGTTTTTGACGCCAAAGGACGAGGTTGTACCTGATATTTCGGTAGTTTGTAATGAGGATATAATAGAAACAAAAGGCGTATGCGGCGCGCCGGATTTGATTGCGGAGATTTTATCGCCCTCCACCGCAAAGCATGACAAAGGCTATAAAAAATCCCTTTATGAAAGATGCGGCGTTAAGGAATATTGGATTGTGGACGCAGGCAGCATGTCAATTGAGGTCTATTGGCTTGTGGACGGAAAATATATGCTGCACAATTTATACACATTGCTAAGCAATCACGAAAAAAGGCATTTCTCCGAGGAGCGCCTGGCGCAATTTCCCACACAATTCAAAACATCCCTGTTTGACGATTTAACAATAGACCTGGAAGAAATATTTCAAGATATACGGGAGGAATAGGAGGAATTTGAAATGACCAATTTGGCCCATAAATATGAAGATGAAAGGCGGACAGAGATGCTGGACGGCGTAATTTACATGATGGCGACGCCCGGCCTGAGGCATCATATTGTGTCCAATGCGATATACAAAATTTTTGACAGGTATTTGCACCGCAAAAGCTGCATGGCCTTTTCGGATGGCTTTAAAGTGTTTTTAACAGAAAATGACAGGTCTGTGCCTGATGCCATGGTGGTCTGCAACAAGGATATTATTAAAAATGATGGTGTATATGGCGCGCCGGACCTGATTGTCGAGATACTTTCGCCCTCCACCGCAAAGCGCGACAGAAGCTACAAAAAAAATCTATACGAAAGTTGCGGCGTTAAGGAATATTGGATTGTGGACGCAAGCAGCCTGTCAATTGAGGTCTATTGGCTTGTGGACAGAAAATACATTTTGCACAATATTTTCACAATATTGCCCGAATATGAAAAAAGGGATATGCCGGCAGAAAAGCTTGCAGAATTTCCCCTGCAATTCAAAACACCCCTGTTTGACGATTTAACAATAGACCTGCAAGAAATATTTCAAGACATACGAGAGGACGAATAGGACAAATGAACACAAAATACAGAAAATACAA